>DASZLH010000117.1:0-4468 GCA_035552495.1 Kapaibacterium sp. (SeqCode)
CCGCTATCGCGCCACTGGACTCGAGCAAGCTTGTTTTCCCGGTGAGATTAAGTATATTCTCAAGATTGCAGATGGCTTCGATTCGATCGGCAGCCGGTCGCTCGGCTTCGGTCCCGATTAAAATTATTCCAACTCCAAGCTGGGACAAGTTCGAAGCAAGATGTGCGAATTTGGAGTCTCCCCATTTTTTCGTCGCCCAAACGCTGCCAGGAGCTATTGCGACTGTTTTCGGGAAGCGCGATGTAAACATTGTTATAAAATCGGGTACTGGGCAAAGTAATCGCGGTAAAGTCGATATATTTACCTGTTCGAATAAAGCCGTGAGTGGTTTGAGAGTCCGTTCGTAACGATTGATCCAGCCGCGGTCCTCAGCGCTTTGTGTCAGGCCGGCCTTCGACATGAAGGAGAATCCGACTTTCACCGGTGCTTCGAGCATAGAGCACAGCGCCTGGCTCCTTTGAGAACTATGCAACAAAACGATCGTATCGAAATTTCGAGCATTGAGTTCGCTCGCTTTATGCTGAATTCCCGCCCTTCCGCTTTCAGTAGCGCGCTTATCGAATGGAATAACTTCGTCCACATCGGGGCAGGCGCAAACAATTTCCACGGCATCGGGGCGTACTAAATAGGAAATGCGTGACTCTGGCGACAGCCGTTTTAACTCGCGCGCAACGCCGAGCGAAATAATTACATCGCCTAAAAATGCCGTTTCAATGACGAGTGCATTCACAACTTCAAGCATTTTTCCAGCGCCGGTGCTGCCACAACCAGAACTCCGGCTTTTCACGAATACACAATTCCAGCAGTGCAGTATGACGCGCGGTTAGTTCTTTCACATTCGCTTCGCTGGCATCGGTAAGATCGCCGAATTCTACGATATGGAAACGGCATTCATAACCACGACGTGTCCGGCGATAGGGTTGCAGAAATAGTATCGGAGCTCTCGTGCGAAGTGCAAGCCGAGCCGTGCCTTCGAAGGTCGGGACATCACGACCAAAAAACGGAACGCGCACACTTTCGGCGGTAGCCGCCTGATCGCCTAATATCGCCAGCAACTCTTTATTCGAGAGCGCCCGGTAGATCGCCCGCACATCCCCCGCATCGATCGTTCGGTTACCAAACCGGCCGCGCATTCGAGCCAGGAATCGCTCGGCAACACTCGACCGCTGATTCTTTATGATGACATCGAGGGGCTGATCGACCTGTAGTCCGCACCCCAATGCGAGCCACTCCCAATTTCCAAGATGTCCGGAAAGCAGAATAGAACCCTTGGGGCCGGAAATTAGTGGAGCAATTTCCTGTAAGTTGTTTATTTCCAAGCCGTTGTGCACCTTATGTTTAGGCGCAAACCGCAGGAAAACAAATTCGAAGAAGACGACTCCAAGATTAGCAAAACTTTTTCGAGCAAGCTGTCCAACCTGCCTTTCACTATAATCCGGAAAGGCGTGGCGAAGATTGTCAAGCGTCACAGATTTGCGAATACCAACAACCCATGCTGCGATTCCGAGAATAGCCCCGATCGTCCTCAGCAGCAACAGCATCGCCTTAGTGAGAAAGGCGGTAGGCCTCGCGAGTCATCCAGTCCGGTTCATTTGTTTCTCCGACTACATTCGAGTTGACGAGGAAATAATTTCCTCCACCTTGGCGGTCGAGAAAATCAAATTCCGGCCGCTGGCCCAAAGTAAGCCGAAGTGTAGGATCGGGATCGTATCCCCAGGTGATGTATGGTTTCGTCTCCGGATTGAATTGCTCTCCACCTATATACTTGGGCGGTCCATACACGATCCATATTCGGCCTCGTGCAGATTTCCAACCGATCGTCTTCTGATACGAAAACTGTGAGTTCGCTTCGGCCAGTCGTGTTAAAAATTGATTGTATGCTGCGAGCGGCCGCGCGCCGGGAAATTTCATGTCCTGTTTGCGCCAAAAGCTAAAGAGGAAGTGCTGCTTTTCTGGAAGGGTCTTGAGTTTTTTCGCCGCCACTCTATCTTCGTCTTTTGCAAAATACATCGCCTGTTCGATCCGTTCATTGGCTTCCGCTTCGCTCAGTTTGCTAAAATCGGAGATCGAAAAAAGAGCGTCCTCGCTGAGGGCCTCCGAACTTTGGGTAGGCGGAGGTTCTGAAAGCTGCATTCCGCTCACATAATAAAATGTTTTTTCCGTTCGGGCGACAATTGCATCCTCGTGTTTAATATCTATCTCCAGTTTGTAGGAATCTCCGGGAAGACCATCGATATCGAGCGCCTCGATGACAGAAATTGTTTGCGCCGTTAGCGGCTGCTTTTGTGAAGAAGATACAATGGCCTTGCCTGTTGGATCGATCACCCGCGTTTCGATCTCGGCGGTTTGCGACGGATCGACTGCATTCTTCGGCACGTATAATTCCGTGTAATAATAGAGCTTTGTATAATTCTCACCATAAATCGCCGAAGGATTGGGATTGAGAATATAGCCTGCCTTCTCGAAAGGATTTTGTTCGCTGCCAGCCTTATCGATCGATGATGCTAATTCTACCCCGCCGAGAGCAAAATGGGGTGGATCGTTATCGGGCAACGCAACAGGGATGAGGATGGTATCGAATACGGTTCTTCCGTCCGGTTTTGTCTCATGCCAGATAAATACGGCAGTCGTCGGGGCGCCATACGGTGCTGAAAACCCTGCAGCGCCCAATAGTTTATCCGCGTCGAGCGAATCGACGTGCTCTTTCGTGCCTTCATAATGGACATCCTGATCGATGTCCTTCGAAGCGACGACTTTATTGTTCTGCCAGAGTTCGGCTTTCGCAAGAATTTTGGCGTCCCAAGCATTTCCATTTTGATGAAATACCAGTCCGCGCTGCAGTACGCCATAGTATAACTCCACGGCAGCATGTGTGCTGTCGTAACGGTAGCTGACAGCATCGGCTTCGAGCAGGCCCTGGCACTTAGCTGAGGTGGCAAAGAGCGACGCCACTACCGTGGCAAACACAGCCCGCAAAATCCACTTTAAATGACTCATAATCGTGCGAAATAATATCCCAGGATATAATACGCGATACTCTCGGTTGGTTTCACAGGCTTGCCAGAGCTAAGGAAGTGGAAAAAAGAACAAGATCACCTCCTCTCGCGAGCAGGAGTAGTTATGGGAAAGTTGTGGCGATGGCACCCTGCCCCAACCTCTCCCAAACGGGAGAGGGAAAAAAGTCAGTGATATTTATTGGAAGTTCGCGCTGATAGATATCCGATGGATGCTGCCAAGACTTTTCGTGGTATTGAAAGCATAATCGACCGTCCCATTGAAATCTTCACTCTTATAGTGGAATCCGGCACCGGCGCCCAGACCGAGCTGGTCCTGATTGAACGCATATCCGGCCCGGATTGCGACCATGTCATTCCAGATGTATTCACCGCCAAGATTGAGCTGCTCGGGATCGTCCGAATGCGTAGAAAAATCGACCGCAACATTCAGCTTTTGATTTTCGATCTTGCCCTGAAATACATCGGTCGCGGCGCCTATGCGGAAAATAAGTGGTAAGGGATAACTTCCAGTCTGCAGGCTGGTAGCGAGCGGCGTTTGCTTGGAGTTGATTGCCGGGTTGTTGGCGAGTAAATTCAAAGAGTTGCCCTGGAAATTCTGGCTCGAGCCCAGGTTCGAAAGGTCGAGCGAAATTCTCATGTTATAGAAATCGGTCTGGTACAGCGAGCCGGCATCGAAGGCAATTCCATCCGCGCTCATATCGAGGATCGAACTGCGGAGGTACTTGAGTGTGCCACCGAACGCGAAACGGTCTGTCAGCGCGCCAGCGATCGTGACGCCGAGCGAAAGATCGTTCGCATTGAACGAGCCGGCGTTCGCATCATTTTGCAGCGTAGCATAATTTAGATTGCCATAGTCTAACGTCGTAATCGCAACACCGAGACGATAGCGGTCGCTAATCGGGATCGATGCACCGAGAAAGCTGTGGGTGGTCCCAGCAAACCATGCGGTATAGGTCGCGCCGGCATTAATACCGGGAAGCCGAGCAATACCCGCCGGATTCCAGTAGAGCGCCGTAATGTCATCGGCAAGTGCGCTGTAGGCGCCGCCCATAGCCGAAGCGCGCGCGCCGACCCATATCTTCGAAAATGCTGAGCCGGACGAGCCGGCATTCGTGAAATTCGACGAGGTCGTCGAGGGCGCAGAACCACTCTGTTGCGACCGGGCCGTTTGCCATGCAATCAGCATTACGCTGGCTGCGAGCACGACTCGCCCGATAGAGGTTGCCAATGCATTGCTCGACGCGGTTGGTCGCTCCGATCTGCAAATAAATTTCATCATAAACCGTATTCTATATTTCAAACTTCAATTCAATTTCTCGATCAATTCCTGAATCGCACGAGCATCGTATAGATACACCCGGATGAGCGATCATGAGGGCCGACGAGCAGCTCTTCCCTCGTGCAATTACTTTCCTGGAACGTTAATATTCGTAGTACCAACGACCACTGCG
>DASZLH010000118.1:0-39386 GCA_035552495.1 Kapaibacterium sp. (SeqCode)
GATCTTCAAATAAATCGTTGAAGACATTGATTCGCTTTTCCCGTGTGCCTGAAAGATCTACGTCCGCGACGATTGTTTCTGTGTTATCTTTTGAAGCTTGCAGGAGATTCTCGCCGTTATAGTTAATGATCGCGCTCTCACCTCGAAACACGAGCGTCTCATTTTGATTGGTCTCGGTGCCGGTGCGATCGGCAAAGGCCAGCACAACTTTATTTTCGAATGCGCGAGTTTGCAATGTGGTATGTAGCATTCCCGTCGCGGTCACAATATTGGAAGGTACGGCAATGAGTTCAGCGCCGGCGATCGCCAGCGACCGCGCGGCTTCCGGGAAGCGCCAGTCGTAACAAATCATCATCCCGACTTTTGCGCTGCCGTTTCGCATTGTAAGATCGAAGACCGGAAAGCCGAGATCGCCGCGCTCGAAGATTTGCGTCTCGTAATAAAAGCGGTGTACTTTTCGGTAATGTCCGGCAAGCGTGCCGTTGCTATCGAATGCGAGCGAACTGTTGTAATATTTTCCATTCGCCGACTCGAGGAATCCCGTCACGATCGCTTTCTTTTCTGCGCGGGCAAGATCGGCAATTGCCTTCGCTATCTCACCATCGATCGGTTGTCCTAATGCAGTAATCTCATCGACGCTTCGAAAAAAATAGCCGGTCAGCGCAAGTTCGGGGAAGACGATAATATCGGCATCGGCGGCGCGCGCCATCGATCGCATTCGCTCCAGGTTTGCTTCGACCTCTCGAAAAGCTGGCGAAAATTGGCAGCAAGCAATCTTCATATTTTTATGGGTTGATTCAAAAGCTGAAGCCGCTTCAGGCCATATCGGATATATTCCGGATTCATTTCAATCCCAA
Source organism: Kapaibacterium sp. (SeqCode) (assembly GCA_035552495.1). GTDB lineage: Bacteria > Bacteroidota > Ignavibacteria > Palsa-1295 > Palsa-1295 > PALSA-1295. Next base: position 858 of record DASZLH010000118.1, read on the forward strand.
CAAATTCTCGATGCAATCGCTTCGCGACTACTGAAGTCGTTCCAGAGCCGCTAAATAAATCGAGCACGCGGTCTCCTGGATTCGAGGAAGCCGTTAGAATACGCTCCATCAATTTCTCTGGCTTTTGCGTTGGATGCGGAGTGTTCTCGCGCATGGACCAGAAGGGGACGGTGAGATCGATCCAGATATTCGATGGGTGTGTCATTCGATAGGGTTCACCACGGTCATCGACTGCCCAATCTTTTGGTTTTCCATTTTCTTTATATGGCGCAATAACTTTCTTTCGATTTTTGACCTGATCGATGTTGAACGTATACTGTTGCGGGTCGCGGACCGCAAACCATATATCCTCCATGTTTTGCTTCCAGTTTTTTTTAGCGCCGCGGCCTTTCTCACGTTTCCACGTAATGCGGTTGAGCACTGTGAAGCCGGCGCGTTCGAGTGTGGATTGGTAGAATCCGGAATATTCCCATCCGCAACAAATATAGATCGAAGCCTGCGGTTTCATGACAGCATGTACTTTTGAAATCCACGACTCGACCCACTCGAAATATTCTTGGTCGCTTCTATGATCGCTTTTATTTCCGAAATCTACTCCATAATTATAAGGTGGATCGGCGACGACAAGATCGAAATAATTATGCGGCAGCACTTTCAGTGCTCGCTCCACTTCTCCAGCATAAAGATTCGAGGTTATTTCATCCACCGGAGCAGGTGGTAACGCTTCTATGGGCGCAGTGAACTCTTCGTTTGTAAGTTGGAGGGTCCGATTGAGGGAGGAGGCCATAGCGGGTTTTTAGAAGGCAAGTGATGCATTGAGAGTAAAAGCAGTTTCGTTATAACTATAATTCGGATCGGAAGAAGTAACGCCGGCTACTTCGAGAATGCCTTCGAGCATCACGCTATTGAAGATAGTTGCAAGACGGGTTTCGAGCGGGAATAATTTCGAGAGAGACACATTCACAAAGCGTCCGTTTTCGGTTCGTCCCGGCTGCGCGGCGATGATACCACCGAGCCTGCCTTTAATTGTCGTCTCCGCTGTCGATCCGTAAAGTCGGTGTTCGTAAGAGAAATCGATGCCAACGTCGATATCCCAAAACATTCGCGCGTTCGAAAAAATAGCGTAGCGTTGCAGGTTGTAAGTATATTCGTCATCGGCAATTTGCGGGGCGGCGCGGCGTTTTGCAATACTTAGCGTATTTGTAACGTATGCACGAAGATTAGGATTATTATTGAATGTAGCGAGTGCACCGGCCGCCCAGCGTTCTCCGATAAATTGAGCGAATCCAATCCCAAATGAATATTGCCTGAAATTCGCAGCCCCAGATTGAAAGATGGTGTCTGGATTCTGTTTGCTCCCTTGGATTTTGGCAATTTGCTGGAGTGGGTCGAGATAATTTCGAAAACCTAATGCAAATTCTCCGAAAAGAATGCTGGACGGAGCAATCGCGGCACGCCCCTCGACGCGAAGCCGGTTTTCGGAGTTGGTATAAACGGAATCGAACGGGTAGACCGTCCGGGTGAATTGATAACCGGGACGCAAACTAAATCCGGAATTCGAGAATATCTCGAAAGCGGCTGCTACGGTCGTTGCGTTGAAATCATTCGGATTTCCAGGGAAAAATCCTCCAAATAGCAAGCTATCGGCGGCGGTCGGCGCACGCCCGTTTTGCTTGGAATAGGTGAGAGGGACCGTCAGCGATGTAGCGAGTGTTGTTGCGCCGGAATCGTCAGCGTCCTCACGGATTTCCAAATCTTCATATCCGAATTCTCGCAACCTCGTACTCGATGTAATAAGTGTAATCACCGGTGCTGGAATTTCATCTTCTTCCTGCACACGGAAGGGGGCTGGTTTTTCGAGCGAGCTTAAGATCTGCTTCGTTTTTCCCGAAACGTTGCCAGGCAGTGGTGTCGGGGGTGTTTGCAGAAAATCGGATTCCGGTTTCACACTTTTTAGTGCATCCAGAGCAACGGTAAGTTCGGCCGGATTCGTATGGGATGGTTTGGTTTGTGGAAGCAGTTTCGCCAGCGGCGTCTGAAGTTGTTCCAACTCTGGCACGACTACCTGGGCGACACTTTCGCTATATCCTAACGAGTCGAGAAGATCGGCAATTGTCGAGAGCGCATCGGATATCGAATCGCGTGTGTCCTTCAGTTGCTCAACATGCGATTTAGAAATCCCCTTTGTCGCTATCTTGGTTAAATCGAGTTCCTCACTGAGTGTATAGAGTGCCGAAATAGCGACTTGAACGAGAGAATCATCGCGATCGTCATCACTTTTCTTGTTAGTTATTTCAGAAATGGGAAATGGCTCTTGGAAGGATGGCGGTGAAGAAAATAAAGGTGAAGAAAATAAGGGTGAAGAAAATAAGGGTGAAGAAAATAAGGGTGAAAAAGATAATGGAGATGAAAGAAAGTGAGAGGAAGGACGCGCCAATAATTTTGAGTTTTCTGCTCGGTCCGATGCTTCGGCTGTAATGGCATCGGTATTCGTGAGATAAAATAGTCCTTTCACGCCAAAGTAAGTTGCATTGAAACTGAGATCTGGATTGACCGAATAAATATTCGGGCTGTATGCCCCAGTGAACGTGATCGTCGAACTTGCGGTGACGGGCCATGTATAACTCAGTTGAATCGCCGGCAATAGAATCTGATCCGGCGCTGTGGTATCGAGGCTTTCGACGTTATTGGTACTCTTGCCGCCAATCATGATTTGACCGTTCAGTTGCGCCCGGACGCTCGTGGTAATAAGCATCGTAGCGGCCCACAGCCATACTTGTCGTGAAATGGAGATCGAGCGTGTTCGGTGAATAAAGAAAAATCTTTGGAACACTCGTCAAGAGATGTGAAGAAGCGATTGATAGAGCGAGGCATAACGCACGGGATCGATACGCTCCAGAAGCAAATATAGACCCCACATGACAAATCCGATGGAAACGGGGACAGAAAAATTATCGTCAAGGTGCAGTGTAACGCTTGCGGCTTCAGCCAGGCCCCCAATTACTGCAGCGATCGCGGCAATGACATATTCAATGGGTAGAGGACCTGCCTTAGGGGTCAGAAGAATAACAAGCCATGCACTAATGATAAACGCCAGCGTGCCTTCGAGACTTTTATCGAACAGCTTATGACGGCCGAATGCGCGTCCCACCAGCGCGCTCGATGCATCGGAGACAATCAGGATCGAAAACGCCGTGATGGTGATTAACTTCGGAAATACCAGGACGCAAAACAACGCACTGATAAAAACGTAGGTAGCGCCGCTGAGCAGACCGTTTTTGCGTTCGTGCGGCCGGATGATGCGATCGAATAACCGGCTTACAATTCGCGCAATGGCGGGAATATAATGACGGCTGACATCGATAAAGATCGAGAACACCGCGATTGGCAATAGTACCCGAATGGCTGTCTCGCGCGAAACAAAGTAATAGACGACCGGAATCGAAAGAGACCCCAGGTGCAGCATTTTCCGGAGCAGCTCCCCTGAAAAAGTAATTTGCGTGGCTTCTGCAAGAGGGGAAGTCTTATTTTCCGCATTTGCAGCGGATCCAGTAGGACCTGTCGGTCCAATTTCTGACGATGATCGGAAGGCGTTTGTTATAGAGTGAATGGGCGGTTCTGCCATAGTGAACACTTATTAACTATCTTGCTCACAAATTCATTCTGTAAAAGATTTAGCGCGGATTATTCGACCGCAATGGCGAGGACTGGATGGATTTCACGATCGTTAATGGCTACCCCGGATTGCGGTATAAGATGTCCTTCGTCAAAAAAACCGACACCAGTAACTCGAACTCGGGTGGGATGCTTAGGTTTGCGTCCAATGATCTGGGAGAAAATTCCAGGTTTCCCAGTAATGGAATCGACCTCCGCGCGGGCGGCGGAAAATGCCTTATGATAAGCGGAGGAAGCCTGGTTGTTTGTGTCGGGAATTTCTGCTATGATTCGAGCGTGGGTCTTCGGATCTTCCAGCACGAGATGATAGTCGCCATCGAATTCCTTTTTGACTGCGATGAGATTAGCATCCAGAGTATATTTCGTCCGTTCGCAATTCAGGCGGCCAACGGATTCATCCACTGTAGGATTGGGAAGAATGCGCTGTTCCTCAATAGTGGTAGTAATAGGCTGATCGTTCGGTATGTATCCGTCGCTCAACGTTTTTACCTGCCAGCGTTCGGAGTGAACATGCTCATGTAAAGCAAAACCTATTGTCGCGGCGACACCGATAATCGTTGCTATAAAAAGGATTTTAAAAAGGGTCATCTGTCATGACTGAACAGAACGATTGCATGAGTGGTCACTGAAAAGAAGTTAACAGTGAGCGAATATTGGAGTTCAGCGAAGTACTTCGATTTTCAGCACTGGATGAATTTCCCGGTTATTCGGGGCTGTACCTGCTAAGGGGAGGGGGTGCGGTTGATCGAATAGACCTACGCCGGTTATACGTACAATCGGTGGTGTGGTGAATTTTTTTCCGGCATAATCTGGCTCGGCGCCGGTGAGACTATCGATGACGTGACGCGCGCGCCGGTAAGCAGGTTTATATCGATTGGGAGCATCGTCGCCATTGGGATCGGGAATTTCGGCGATCATGTGATTGTGACTTTTCGGGTCTTCGAAAATGAATTTATAATCGTTATCCAAATCCTCCTTCACATGAATGATCTGCCCGGTGAGTACATAGACGGTTTGTTCCGAGGGCAGACGAGGAGTCGGCTGGCGAATTCCCGTCGGTTCGGGAAGGGAGATTTGCCCGTCAATAGTAGTTGGGACGGGCGTGGAATCGGCGATGAAGCCATCGGCCAGAGTTTTAACATCCCATCGGTGCGAATGAATGTGCCTTCGGAATTCGAGTCCGATTGCCGCAGCGGCCGCACTAAAGAGTATCAGAAAAGTCGTTCGGAGCAGGCACATTTCTCTTTATCGAACTAAAACTCTTTATTTGAACATTCCAACGCGTATGAAATATCTCGTTTTAATTGTATTCCTTCTCTCGACGAACGTATCGCCCTCGGTTGCGCAGAAATCACCACCGGATGTTTCCGCCGGTCGAAAGAAAGTTGAGGACGCCTATAAATTTCAGAATAAACTCGCCGATAGTTCGGTCACCGTTGCGGATGTCATCCAAAAATGGAGTCGGACCGAGCGCGATCCCGATGTTCGAAAAGACCCGGATGCTCAGGCTATTGCGTTTGGCTGTGAAGGCCTGCTCGAATTACAACGCGGACAAAAGCTGCGCGCGGACTCTTTATTATCTCAGGCGATGCCTCGCTTTCGATGGAAACATTCGAAAGAGTCTTTCCTGGTTACGTATGCGGAGCTCGAACGGCAGCTAAAGCACTACGATCGCGCCGTTCGTTCGTATCAGGAAATTGCCGCTACGATGGACTCCATTCCCGAATTATGGGACATCACCTACTATCGACAATCGGGATATGCACCGTATGCGTATGCGATCGACGCGTGTTACGGGCTCGAACAAATTGCCAGTGCCGACGCCGATTATCATAAAAAAGCGGTCGAGTCGCTTTCCGCCACCATGGACCGGCATCCCGTCGATGCCCTCGGGCTTATGGCGCTCGTTGCTTTGCATAGGCTCCATGCGATTTCGGACGAGCAATATAAATTCAAGCTGGACTTGCTCTGCTCCCGGCGTCCCGAATTGCGAAAGGTGAGCGACTTGTTCGAAAAGCGGCTCGTAGCAAAATAGGAAATATAATGGCTTGTAGAACTACCTCTTTATTCATCTTGCAAAATGTTGGACTTCACGAACAGTCTCAACGCTCTCCCTCGATGACTGATCGCATTTTTTTCTTCATCGCTCATTTCCGCAAAGGTGCGATCGTGAGCATCTTCAGTGGGAGCGAATACGGGGTCGTATCCAAAACCGTTCGATCCGTGCGAAGCCTCTGTTATGCTGCCAATAACTTCGCCGCGAAAAAGATGTTCCTTTCCTAAAGGGTCGATGTATGCAATCACTGTCGAGAATTTTGCCGACCGGTCTGACTTTCCCTTTAGTTCATCGAGTAGTTTGTTGACATTATCTGTGTATGTCGCGCGTTCGCCGGCATAGCGCGCGCTGTAAACTCCGGGTGCGCCGCCAAGCGCCGAAACTTCAAGTCCGGTATCGTCGGCTATCGTTGGAAGCTGGGTCTGATCGTGAACAGCGCGAGCTTTTATGAGGGCATTCTCTTCCAGCGTATTACCTGTTTCGGGAATTTCCCCGATGGCAGGCTCGATGTCGTCTAAGGTTTTTAGATCGACTCGGTCACCTAACTCCGCTCGCAGTACGGCAAGTAACTCATCGCGTTTATGCCGGTTATGCGTTGCAAGGACAATCGTCATATCGGTAATAATTACAGCACGAGCGATCGTACTTCTGCCACATTTTCGACAGGCCTAAGTGTGATCTTTTCCGCGACTTTTGGAATGCTCTTCATATTCGCTTTCGGCAAAATAATATGCTCGAACCCCAGCTTGATCGCTTCCGCGACTCGGAGTTCGGCCTGTGGTACAGCGCGGACTTCACCACCAAGCCCAACTTCGCCAATAAGGCAGGACGTGGAATCGAGCGGTAAATCTTTGTGATTGCTGAGAACGGCCATTGCGATGGCGAGATCGGCTGCGGGTTCGTCGATGAAAAGGCCGCCCGCGACATTTACAAATATATCGCTATGCGATAGCTTCGTTCCAAGCCGTTTTTCGAGCACAGCAAGCAGCATGGCGACGCGGCGAAAGTCATAGCCATTAACGGTGCGTTGCGGATTATTGAATGTGGAATTTGTCACAAGCGCCTGAATTTCGAGCAGTACCGGCCGCGTTCCTTCGAGCACCGAGCAGATTGCAGAGCCGGACGAGCCATACTGACGCTGCGATAGAAAAACTTCCGATGGATTCGGCACTTCTTCGAGGCCCGTGGAAGTCATGGAAAAAACGCCGATCTCGTTTGTCGAACCATAACGATTTTTTGCTGCGCGGAGAATGCGATACGCATGCGTGCGCTCGCCCTCGAATTGCAACACGGTATCGACAATATGTTCGAGCACTTTTGGCCCTGCGATCATTCCTTCTTTCGTGACGTGACCGATAACGAAGACCGGAATCCCCGTCATCTTTGCAACTTGCATCAACAGCGCAGTGGACTCACGCACTTGCGTGACGCTGCCGGGCGCGGATTCGATCATCGGGCGGTACATCGTCTGGATCGAATCGACGATGACGACATCTGGCACCATCTGACGCATTGCGTCGAGTACCGCCTCGACGTTTGTCTCCGCAAGGATGTAGAGATTATCGTTAACAAGCCCAAGCCGCTCCGCGCGCGATTTTAATTGCCGAGCCGATTCTTCACCCGAAACGTAGAGTGTTTTATGTCCGATGCTCGCTCCGCTGGCAGTCGAAGATCGAGCCACATCCAACCCGCGGACCATCTGCATCATTAGCGTTGATTTCCCAATACCGGGATCGCCGCCGACGAGTACGATCGAACCAGGCATGATCCCTCCGCCCAGCACACGATCGAACTCCTGAATGCCCGTCGAAAGGCGGTCTTCCTCACTGCCGCTAATTTCCGATAACCTAACCGGGTGCGCGGCCTGACCATTTTTTTGCATACGAACGCCTTGCGCGCGAGGATGTTCGGAGCCACTCGTGGTCGTCTCTTCTACAAAGCTATTCCACGTTCCGCACTCCGCACACTTACCGATCCAGCGAGGAGAAATATAACCGCAGGACTGGCAAACGAATTGAGTTTTTGTTTTGGACACAATTATTATAGAGAGAGAATCGATGGATTACGAAATTCTATTTAAGAATACTAATATTTCGAGTGGATACAATTCGCCCTCCAATTACAAGCGAGATTTCATACGATCCCGATGCTCTGGGAAGGTCACTAACAGTCATACTCTGATCTCCAACAGAGAGCGCAATGGGAATGCTCTTTATGATGGCTCCCGTCATAGCAACAAACCGCAGTTCGCCATTCGCTTTTATTTGGCTTTTAAGCAGAACATCGATCGATGAAGAGGCTGGATTTGGTGAGATGCTTTCGATTTGTGCTTCGAGAGCGTCATTCATTTCCGCACGAAGAATGGGCGTTCCGCATGTATCTCCAACAACCACGAGTCCATCGTGTGTGATGGAAGAAGAAATCCCTGGGGCATTCGTAATCGAAAGATGGACAACAGTGCTATCGTGCTTTGCCAAATAGGTCATGAATGGGATCTGGACCGAGGTAATGCCGAAACTCAGCGCAGGAGAAAATGCTGGCGTGCGCCGATTTAATTGCGCCTGCATATTTCCCGGCGTGCCACTCATCGAAATATCATAGAGACAAATGCCGGTATCGGGCGATCCCACTCTGCAGGTAATGACACTGCCAAGCGAAATCACATCAGGATCGTACTGAATTGAAAACGCGATAGTATCGAGATTGATCGGCTTAGGCGTTGCGTCAATGGAGAGATGCAGGTTTCCGCCGATACCCTGATGCGCCACGCTCGCAGTATCTAATGATAAGCTAAGAACGCCAGTCGATTGCCCGCTTAATGTAATCGAGCCAAGGTGCGTCGTGTCCTGCATTAAAGTCGAAACTGCATTCCATGTCCCGAGCAGATTGGGGTGGAATTCAAATGTGACGGGCTGTGTGGCGTTTGCAGCAAAAGTGATCGGACTGGGAGTTACCAGTGTAAAGATAGAATCATCTCCAGCTGGTTGCGAAATATCGAGCGTTATTGGAATATCGTTTGGATTTGTAAGCAAGAGTGTGCGCTGTATTGTGGCCGGTGCAACTACACTCCCAAAGTCGATCGTGCTGTCACCAAACGGTATGATCGGAATGCCAGTGAAATTGGCGGTGAGCAGCGTTTCATGTCCCACGCTGTCGATGACCGAGACCGTCATCGTGGCGTCCTGTGTTCTGTCGGTGACAGTAACGATTATCGAAGCATGATCGGCGTCTGCAAAGAGGGGTGGGGAAGCTGTAACATTCGTGCTTGTTGGCAATAGCGTGAGGGATTCGACGCCCCGGTCCCACGGTCGTATTTCGGTCGTGCTGAATTGGAAAGATGTCTTTGTAACAGTCGTATAGGTGAGCAGCGGTGGAAACGTATCTGGCAGCGGGGAATAGTGCATTGTATCCCGCGTGTAATTGTAGAGACTATCGTAAGCCTCGACCATTGCTGTAGCCGGGTAGAGTGAATCCGAGATTGCTGCGCTCACATGGACTTCGCGAATCGAAATCCAGTTTTTGGCAGGAAAAGCCATGTTGGAAAGCGGCGTTACTGTTACGGTGCGAATGCCTTTATCGAACGCGCGCATTTCTGTGAAGACTCCGGTAAGCACGACGCGGGGTTCCGCGAGCGCATTCTGAGCAAAAACAGGAGGTAGTATATCCGGCTGATTAGGATTACTGCTTATGCCAAAATACGCAATGCAGTTGCGGCTCGTGTTTCCAACAGAGTCCTGCGCTATAAGGCAGCCCGAAGCAGAGTCCTGGAGATTCAAAACATGTAAATATGCGCGGGCGAATTGCTTGTTTGAATAGACGACGCTATCGAGAACGAGATTAGCTGCTCCCGCTGCGAGAACGACGGATGCAATGCCACGGTCCCACGGAAGCAATTCCTCGATAGACTCGACGTATAACCCATTGACGAGCGAAGGAAGCCCAAGTTGGGGTGGATTGGTATCCGGCTTCGGGTTGTAATGAATGTAAACTCTCGATATATTTCCGGCGGAGTCGCGCGCGATATAATAGCCGCTCGCAGGATAGAGGGAATCGGCTACGCCGATCGAATCGCTTGCGGAATCGGAGCCAACGATCGGAGATCGGATACTTCTAAAATTTTGGAGCGCAGAATCTGTTAGTTGCATCATTCCAGACTCGCATGGAAATGGATCGTATGCGTGAATGACTCGCGTGGTAAAACGAGAGGAATCGATTTGAAATCGTGGGGGAATGGTATCTTTTGAGGCACTGCCCAACGTGTAACTTGTATAATCTTTGAGTTGATGTTTCTGATAATTAACATCGACTTCTATGGTGTGTTTCTTCCACCAAGGACATGGCGCATGGCTGACGTAACGCAGCGTGCAATGCTCGCTGAAAATCAAATTCGAAATTGCGAGCATGGTGGGAGTGTACATGCTTGGATCAGTAGCAGCGAAATACGCCCCGCCAGTTCCTTCTGCCAGAACGATGTTATTATAATTTGTGGTATCGCGAGCGACCTCCATGATGAACAAAGTAACGCCATTTGCTTGCAAATAATGTTGGACACTATCGGCCTGCAAATATATTGGGATATTGTTACGTTCGGAAACGCCATCATCCGTAGCAAGTATGATGACTTTCCTCGGTAGCATGCTTTTGCTTAAGAGTTGCGTAGCCGCAATCAGACCTGACGCAACATCCGTACCTCCGTAGAATGATAAATTCGTGAGGTGTTGGACGAATGCAGTTGTATCCGGCCCGCTGGCCGAGCTATAAAAATTTTTTGGTGGGCCGGGATAGGAATACGTTGAAGAATCGGCGAATGGTACGAGCGCAATGTCGGATGGGGCAGGAACATTCGCAATAAATTTTGAATAGCTGTCGAAAAATTGAGCGTAAGAGCGGTTTGAAATTGGGCCAGTGCTAACGCTTGCATCCATGGAATTACTGGTATCGATCACGAACGCAATCGCCGCACTCGATGAGCCTCCGCATCCGAACAAATCGAAGACATTGACTTGAAGACCGTCTTCTTTTATGGCAAAATCGGACGGGGAAATAAGGGATGCCGGTTTTCCGCTATCCGTGACGCTAATTCCAATCCGGACTACGGGAAAGCTATCGATGTTCGGCGTGTCAATATTGAATACGAGTTGAGCGTTCGAACTTTTAGGCAGCATTAATATTGCCCAAAGTAAAAATAGCGCTCTATAATATGACCGAAGGGACATTCCTGACCTCGATGTATTAATATATAGATGAGAACGGAGAATGCTTAAAGCATAATTCCTGAGATATAAACGCTCGAAATCTCTTTATAAGAATTTCAGTATATCCGGAAGAGTATGAAGAATTTTCGTCGCTTTCGGGATTTCTTCCGAATGAGGTGTGACGAGATACGCCGTTTTGGTACCAGCCCGGCTGCCCGCTTCCATATCCGACATGGAATCCCCGATCATCCAGCTATTCGCAAGGTCGAGATCCCATTTATCGGCTGCTTCCAGGAGCATCGCCGGAGAGGGTTTGCGTCGCAACGAGCTATCGTCGGTGTCGGTGCAATAAATAATGTCGTCGAACCGGATGCCGGCGGACTGAAATAAGGTGGCTTGTAGCTCCTCGTGAATGGAATGAAGATCGGCTTCCGACATCAGTCCCAGTCCAACTCCGCGCTGATTTGTAATGATGATCGCTTTATAGCCACGCTGTTTGATTGCTTTTAGTACCGCGGCAACGTCAGGATTTAAGGCAAACTCCCTCCAATGCCGAACATATCCGCCAACAATGCGAGCGTTAACGACCCCATCACGATCGAAAAAAACAGCTCGATTAGTAGGCATTCTTATCGCCACGAATCACATGGACGATCGTACGCCCGACAAGAGTAATATCCAGCAGGAACGACCAGTTTTCGATGTAATAGAGATCGTGTTCGATGCGGCGCTGCATTTGTTCGGGCCGGTGTGTTGCGCCACGGTAACCATTGACCTGCGCCCATCCCGTCACGCCCGGTTTTACAAAATGCCGGACCATGTACTGCGAGATAATATTGCGATAGTCTTCCGTATGTTTTAACATGTGTGGGCGCGGCCCGACTACCGACATTTCGCCTTTCAGCACGTTCCAAAATTGCGGTAATTCGTCCATGCTCGATCGCCGAAGGACGCGCCCGATTGTGGTGAGGCGCGAATCATTTTTCGTCGCCTGTAGTGTATCGGCTAGGTTGGAATGTTCCGTTCGCATGGTGCGGAATTTATAGCAGGTAAATGTCCGCCCGTCTTCGCCGGTACGCTCTTGTTTGAAAAAGATAGGTCCGCGCGATGTAAGTTTGATGAGCAACGCGCTAAAGAGAAATACCACCGGAAAAATGACGAGAAGAATGCCGAGGCTGAACACAATATCGAACGATCGTTTGGCTAACCGATTTGTCCAAAGGTCCAGCGGCGCTTCGCGCATGTGGACAAGCGCGAACTCGCCAACCTGTTCGATCGTATGCGAAACACCAGTGCCCGCAGATAAGCCGGAGAGGAAGCCATTGCCGAAACTCATGTTATTGGGGAGCAGCGCCACTCGAATGCACCGATTTTCGCATTCGGTCACCAGTTTTGCGATCGTTGCTTCGCTGGCAGTCGGCAGAGCGATAATGACCTCATCGACGGTCTCCCTGGTTGCGACACGGTCTAAGTCCGGGACTTTGCCGAGTATCATCGGGCGTACCTTGCTATCGATTCCATTATCGTCCAGGAATCCTATCACACGGTATCCATAATGCGGATTTTCCCGAACGGTATGATAAAACCGCTCGCCCGAATTTCCTGCGCCAATTATTAATATATTCCTTTTAGGAGCTTTTTGCTGCCGGACGGTTGCGGCAGTCGATTGCACAATGATTCGAAAAAACACGAGTGCGACGGGCGCAGAAACAAGCAAATAGGCGAGGAACAGACGAGAATAATAATTATAGCCGCCGCGCGCAACGACGAATAATAACAGACTACCTGCCAATAGTAACCCTGCACGTCCCGCGAGGCGAATTTCTTCGAGTCCTGTTCGCCCACGCTGCGATGCATATAATTTTAATAGAATGGCGATTACGATCCAGAGCAGGTTCATAAAAATTTCCAGCTCGGGATAGATCGACCAGGGCGCACCTTGTAAGAGATCGTTGCTCGATGGCACCAACGCGCCAAATCGCACGACCAGCATTACATGGAACAGCACATTAAGGATTGCCAGATCGGCAAGAAACTCGAAAAAACGAAGGACAGGCTCGCGTTTAGAACGCAGCGCACCGGGAAGTGCTTTCTGATGAGAGTAAAAAGGAGGGGAGCCTGCGAGATTTCCGGAAGGAATATTTCGAACAGGTTGATTTATATTTACGGACTGATCTACAAATTCGGCAGCATGGTCCACTACGCGACGTGGTGTACCGTTAGCGATCGATTCGCGTGCTGTCGATTCGTTCATGGCTATGTCTTACTGTTTGCATGCGTCAGTCGCGTATGCGCGATCTCGAAAAAACCAGGGACGATTTCACGAATAATGCTATCGAGCGAGTGGTAAACATGCTCCCATGTATAGCAGGATTCAATTAACTCACGCGAATTGCGCGCAAGCCGAAGCGCTTTTTCGTCATTTTTAAGTAAGGAGAGAGTTGCTTCGATCATTTCCTGATCGGTGGTGCGGATAAGTGCATTGACATTATCTTCGAGTCCCTCGATTCCGGATGCCCCGACGGGTGTCGTGACGATCGGGGTGCCCATGGCCATGGCTTCGAGCAATTTATTCTGAATGCCTGCTCCGACGGTCTGAGCATGTACTAACACTTTGCAACTTCTCAAAAATGGACGAATATCTTTCACATCCGGATGTAACTCCGCGCCGGGCGTTCGTTCGACTAATTTCTGCAATTCTTTGCCTGGAGATTTTCCGACGATAGCGAGCTTGGTACGCGGCGAGACTTCCCGGATTTTCGGATAAATATTTTTGAGCAGCCGAGTCGCCATAAGGATATTATGGTAGGTACCGAGATGCCCGAAAAATATTAGTTTGTCTTCCCGTTCGCCGGCGCAGAATTCATACTCCGAGAGTGAAACGCCATTCGTCAGAATACCAGTCGGTAGGTTCGGATCGGCTAAGCGAATTCGGCGCTCGTCCACTTTGGAGACGAACGTCACGCGAGCAAAACCTTCGGACATCGCTTGCGGCTCATACGATTGCAGCCGTTCGGCATCGATCTTTCGAACGAAATACTGAATCTGGTCGGTCAATCGGCTGATGACCGAGTATTGTTCGATCGCGCGCTCTTCGAGGATCACGCGCGCATCTTCGGCGACGAGCAGCTTCGGCGTTGCCGTATGATCGCGGACGAACATGGCCGTCCGCAAAAAGAAGCAAATTATAAGATCGTAATGGTTCGATGCCAGTGCTTCATCGACCGCGCTCTGCATATCGGCATCGTTGTAATACGCGAACTCGATCGGAAGATCGGTCGGCAAATGCTTCGCGATACGCAGCGCAGCGCGGCGCTTGTTGAACGGAATCACGCGGACGTCAGCAAATACTTCGAGTTCCGGCACCGTGTCAGCATTGGCGGAGCGTGCTTCGTCGAGCGCGATGAGATCGACACGCGCGATCTTCGAAAGATGCTTAACAAGATGATACGCTTTGATCCGGTCCCCCCCGATGAGCGGATATGGAAATCGGTAGGAAAGAAAAAGAATACGCGGCACGGCGTGTCCATTCTCGCGCAATTTCTGATGCTGAGGCATACCGTTCTTAACACTCTGCCCGTTCATAGTTGTATGATCGTTGAGCATTCCATTATCCGAGTACGTGTTCGTATCGTTACCATTACGATGGGGCTTGTTATCGATCGGCCGCGTGTGGTCCTGGCCATTATGCGCGCCATTCTGAGATTTCCGATGATTGGGAGCAGCTAACATTCAGTCGTTGGATTGCTGACGTATTTAACTATTCGTTCGAATGCTGGAAAGTACCCGAGACAGCGAGGATGTTTCATCCGACGCAAACCTCGCAAATGCTTCCTGTTTAAAGGAACCGCGAAGAGACAAAAGGTGACAGGTAATAATTCGTACCCTATTTTTTTGAGACACCGTCTTTTTATTCCTCACTGGCCAGTATTAATTACACACCCCAGAGCGCCGCACACCGCTCTCGGTGGTCCCACAGTCACCTATTGCGAAGCTCTGAAACTGAGAAATGGTCAAGAATCTTCCCGTTTTGAGACAACTTTACCAAAAAAATTAACGAAGGAAGCCAATTCCGGGCACGGACTGTCAGTCGTCCGCGGACCATTCGATCATAATGAACCTCAAATACAGTACAAAAATACCACTTAAGCAATCCAAAAACAATACAGGGATAAATTTATGACCTGCTTTCTGAGGGAAGAAAAGTTGATTTTTCTCCCTATACTGCCGAATGAGGAATGCTTACCTCCATAATGGAGTCGGTTTCATCATGCGATGGCTCGTAGCCATACAGCAGCGGATTTGCATCGAGGAATCGCTCCGCATCGATGGCTGCAATGCAGCCAGATCCCGCAGCAGTGACCGCCTGCCGATACACATGGTCCTGACAATCGCCGCACGCAAAAACGCCAGGGATATTCGTGAACGACGTTTTTCCCTTCGTCTCGATATAGCCGATTTCATTCATGTCGATGAGCCCCCGAAATAGCTCCGTGTTGGGAGCATGACCGATTGCGACAAATATCCCATTCGTAACGACGTCTTCTTTTTGGCCAGTCTTTGTATTCTGGAGCACTGCGCCCGTAACAGTCTTACGTCCTTGAGCGTCGGTCTGCCCGCAGACTTCGACGATCTCCTGATCGGTGCGCCAGAGTATTTTCGGATTTCGTCGCGCCCGGTCCAGCATAATCATCGATGCGCGAAATTCATTGCGTCGATGAACGATCGTGACGGTATTTGCAAAGCGCGTCAGATAATTCGCTTCTTCCATTGCCGTATCGCCGCCGCCCACGACCAGCACATCCTGATTGCGAAAGAAAAATCCATCGCAGGTTGCGCAGGCGCTCACACCATAACCCATATAGATCTGCTCGGATGGAATATCCAACATTTTCGCGCGCGCGCCCGTCGCAATGATAATTGTCTCCGCGTGATATGTTTTCAAACCGGCCTGCACGGTGAACGGACGTTTGGAAAGATCGACGCCAGTGACGGTTTCGAATTTCGAGACCGCGCCAAATCGTTGCGCTTGTTTGCGAAGGATCTCCATCATTTCCGGCCCCTGAACCCCATGCTCGAAGCCAGGATAATTTTCGACTTCAGTAGTGATGGTGAGCTGCCCGCCTGGCTGTTCACCTTCGAAGACAATGGGATTCAGGTTTGCGCGCGCGCTATAGAGCGCAGCCGTAAAACCCGCCGGCCCGGAGCCAACGATAATAATCTGATGGACGTCTTCACGGTTAAAATGGGTGCGAGAGCTCATAAAAATTAGGAATTAAGATTTAAAAATTAAGAATTAAAGCTTGTCAAACCAATTGGAAGTGAAGAATGTCATTCCCGCGAAAGCGGGAATCCATGTTTTCGAGGTCAATTCTAATTATCGTTTTATCGAAAAGTCTGGATTTCCACTTTCGCGGGAATGACAGGGCTGGAGGCTTTAATTGTTTTTATATGTATGAAGGTTTCGTTTCAAACCGGCAAGTTTCGCACGCTTGATGGGCGACTTCCGAAAACGTTTCGAAAACTCTTCTTGTGCCATACTTTCGATTTCATTTCGAGTTAACGAAATAACTTCCGGGCGCGGGGCAAATTCTTCGATCGAAGTCTGGCTGGCAAAGCGATTCCACGGACAAACATCCTGACAGATGTCGCAGCCATAGATCCAGCCGTCCATATTATTTGCAAGCTCCGATTCAATTTCCTGCTCCGGCTTTAATTCAATGGTCAGATAAGAAATGCAACGCCTCGCATCGAGTTCATAGGGCGCGACGATAGCGTTCGTAGGGCAGGCATCGATACAACGTGTACACGTTCCGCACAGGTCTTCGGCGGGTGTGTCTGGTTCAAGCGCTATATTCAGTATAATCTCGGATAGAAATATCCACGATCCTACCTCGCGTGTAATGACATTCGTATGTTTACCCATCCAGCCAATCCCGGCCCGGACGGCAATCGCCTTTTCGAGCAGTGGTCCGGTATCCGTGTAATATCGCCCTTCGGCATTGGGATCGATCTGCTTAATCTCTTCGAGAAGGCGCCGCAACATTGCAGGAATAATTTCATGATAGTCGGTGCCCCATGCATAACGTGAAATCTTATGGTCCGACACATTATCGATTTCCGTTCGATCATAATAATTCAGCGCAAGTGAAAGAATGCTTTTGGCCCCCGGCATAATCTCGCGCACATCTCGACGCTTTTCCGCATTACGTTCGAGCCAGCTCATCGTGCCATGTGCGCCATGTGCAACCCACGATTCGAAAAAATCTGCTTCTCGGTCAAAAGCTTCGGCGGTTGTCACGCCGATTGCAGTGAAACCGATTTCGAGTGCCTTCTGCTTAATGACACGAGTGATTTCCCGTGTGTCCATACCTTCCTGATTCCTAAATTCCAAATCCTAATTTTTTCTCCGGCTCTTCGACCCAAACCTCATCGTCCACAATCTTGACTTCGTACGTTTCAACGCATCCACCACCGCCGATCATTCGGCCTGTTTGTATTTCGAACGCCCAGCCGTGTAGCGGGCATGTGACTATGAGCGCAGCTTTATCGACAAAACCCGATGCCAGCACCGGCGAATTCTCATGCGGACACATATTCGAGATTGCATGGACTTTCCCCTGGATGAGAAAAATCGCGATCTCATCGTGCTCGCAAACAATCACTTTTCCCCGGCTGCCATTCGCTGGAATTTCCGAGAGCTTACACGCGTAAATAAACGCACGCGGGCCGGACTGCGATTGGCCGTTTAATTCGCGGCGGGCCTCTTCGAGGGCATCGTCATCAATATCGTAATCGGACATATTAAAACGACACAACTTCGCCGACTTTGAATCCTTTTGGAGTACTTTCTATTCGCGTGAGCGCGCTTTCTGGATCGTGCTCGAAAAACAAGAGCCATTTTTCTTCGTAGGCGCGGGGTAGCAGACTTCGTTTTTCTTCCAGAGTCGTTAATGGGAAATTATCGTAACCCATAATCCAGGGCAAATTCACATGCGCTTTTGTAGGGAAGAGATCGGCGCAGAAAAAGACATGATGGCCGGCATCGTCGTAGATATGCGGTAATTGTTGTGCGCGAGTGTGTCCGTTAAAAATGCGCAGCTCGATCCCGGGAAGAATTTCGCCGTCGCCATCGAGCGTTTCAAGCATACCATTGGCCGCGATGGGCTCCCAATCATCCTTCAGATAACTCGCGCGATCTTTTTCCGTTGGATTTCTCGCCCAGGCAAGATTTTCTTTTTGCACGAATACTTTTGCGTTGGGGAAAGTCGGTTCGAGGGCGCCTGACGTGCTCCGAGTCACCAATCCGCCGCAATGATCGAAATGAAGATGAGTCTGAATGATGTGGGTTATATCCTTTGCCTCCAACCCCATTTGTTGAAGCGAATGTAACAACGTAAATTTCGTATGATCGAGTTTGTAGATCGATTTGGTTTTATCATCGTACTTGCTTCCCATGCCGGTATCGATCAGGATATTCATGCCGTCACCCTGCACAAGCAATGCGCGAAGAGCCATTTCGATACGATTCTGATCGTCAGCCGGGTTCGTCCGCGACCACAGATTTTTCGGCACAACGCCGAACATAGCCCCGCCATCGAGCGCGAAGCGGCCAGTTTCGATAGGGGAGAGTGTATAAGGTCCGATGGTCATTAAGTCCTAAGTCCTGAGTCCTGAAGTCCTAAGTAATTATTCTTTTGGTCTCCAACGTTGGATGCTATCGCGAAGGCCATTTACAATTCGACCGACCTCTTCAGTTTCGGCTTTTAATCTATTAAAGGCTTCCTGATCTATGTAGCCTACATCTAACGCTGCATACAACAAAGAACGTACTTCACCGCAGGAGCCTTTGGCTACGGAAAGAAACTGATGAAATTCTCCGGGTCTGTTTCGCTCAAAACCTTCGGCAACATTGGACATAATTGAGACTGCTGCTGACTGAATTTGACCGCAGAGTTTAAAATCACGAGCGAACATTCCAATCCGAGTAGCTGAGTAAACATTTCCCATCAACTGTCGTGCTTTCTGCCAAGCAATTAAATCCTCGAACTTTTCGATTTTAGCCATTTCGAATTCACTTAGCACTCAGGACTTTAGCACTCAGGACTTCTACCGCTTCCTGCCCGGATCGACTTCATCGAGCCATGCAACCTTGGCTTCGAGTTGTTCGCGGGGCTCGACCCAATTCGGATCGGGTACGCAGCAATCGACGGGGCAAACGGCTGCGCACTGCGGTTCATCGTGAAATGTGGTGCATTCGGTGCATTTATCGGGCACAATATAGAAATAATCGGACGAGAAAAATCCTACGGCTCCGCTCGGGGCGGGATCGTTTGGTCCATAGGTCTGACCGCCGAGTGTCCAGTTCGCGCCACCTTCATAAATTGCGTTATTGGGACATTCCGGCTCGCATGCACCGCAATTGATGCATTCAGTCGTGATCATAATAGCCATTGATTTTCTCCTCTTCTATTCTAATAATTCTTGTTTGCTTCTCCGATAAACGGGCGACATTTTTTAAGCGGCGATGTAACAGTGAGATGCGGCTAAGAGTTTTTAGGAGATATATCGCCTATTTTAAATACCAAGAGATTACTTCCCGCTTTCAAAGGGGAACGGGAAAATAGCCCATGCCGTTAACCCCGCGCCATTAGGGAAAATATGAAATATGAAAAAGAGAGATGAGGAAGCTCATTCATATTTCATATTTCATATTTTCCCACCGGGGCCTATAGCTCAGTTGGTTAGAGCGTCCGCCTGATAAGCGGGAGGTCAGTGGTTCAACTCCACTTAGGCCCACGATTAGCAAATATGAAGTATGAAATATGAAACGGTCACCATACCGAATTTTCATATTTCATATTTGCCGACCGGGGCCCTTAGCTCATCTGGTAGAGCGATAGATTTGCATTCTATAGGTAAGGGGTTCGAGTCCCCTAGGGTCCACAATTCGTTTAGTCCTGTTTTCCTCTCTCTCATTCTCTGCTTTATTTGCAAGATCAAGCGTAGATCGGCATGAAAAGTGTTGGCTCATCGGAAGCTATTCTTTTCAATAATGCGATCTAAATCCGTTCTCCTCGCACTTCTTATTATTATTACATTCAGCAATTCTGCCTTTGCGCAGCGTTACGCGGCGAATGTTCTCTATTCCGATCATCCGTTGCCGATTTATATCGGAATAGATGTTGGCGCCGGACTTACGACCTGGCAGCACGCTACTCCGACCTACTTCGCGACACAATATCCCTATTCGAGCGATACGATCCACGCCTGGTTTCCTAATGGAGCAAAGCCTTTGTTCGGATTTTTCGCGGGAATCTCCGCCGATTTTTGGCTCAGCGAGAATTGGGGCATTATAGCGAAGCTCAATTATAATGAACGGCGCGGAAACTGGAACGCCACAGCTATTACACAGGGTGATAGTCTCGGCTTTTTAGAAAATGTGCCGGTTACCAACGATCTGACCTGGATGCTCCGGTGTGTATCACTCGAAGCGTATGCGCGATATAAATTTACAAGCCTCAGCGATTTTTATGTCGGCGCTGGGCTTGCTCTGACAGATATTGTAAGCGATCACTACGATCTCACACAGACGCTGGGCGGTCCGCCGGAGTTCACATTCGAGCACGCCGGAACGGCGGTTCGATCGTATAGCGTCGGCGGCTCGCTCTCCTCGGAACTTGCCTCCATGTTTGGAGAGGTAAAATTGCTTGCGGGGTTTCCGTTTTACATTGGAAACCGCTGGGTACTTGCGCCGGAAGTGACGCTCGGAATTCCGATCACCTCCGTTTGGAATTCATCCGCAAAAGCGGATTATCTGGCCAATGGAATTACCGATCCTCCAACTCCGCTGACGATAAGCGGGATGATTACTCTTCGCTATCAGATTCGATAGTGCTATCAGATTCGATAAAGCAATCAGATTCGATAATATAGAATTCCGATGAAGCCCTTTACATTACTCTTGCTGGCAATCGTATTTTCGGCTTGCGCTGCGAGCCATCAAGGTGCAATACTTTCAGAAAATCAAGTCAAGCACCACCCGGAAGTCGTCGTTGCGCATTTGGGTGGCGATGTCAATACGAGTTCGGACGATTTTGCGCTTGTCCCGGGACCTGCAGGGCTATACTCCTATCTTACCAGCGATCGTTCCGGCGGCGCGGGCAGGCAGGACCTCTATGTAGCGCGCGTGCCACTTTCGGCGATCCAGGCTAATCAGTCCGGTAATTTTAATTCTATTCGTGAAATCAATACCAGCGAAAACGAAGGATGCGCGACCTTCACGCCGGATGGCAACACGATGATCTTTGCTGCCGCCGGACGATCGGATGGACTTGGCTCGAGCGATCTCTATCAAGCCGACCTTATCAACGGTACGTGGCAAAATACCCGCAATCTTACAGCGCTCAATACGAGCAGTTGGGAATCGCAGCCCAGTCTTTCTTCCGATGGCAAAACGTTATACTTCGTCAGTAACCGGCCGGGTGGTTATGGCGGGCAGGATATTTACGTCTCGACGCGCGTCGGGGATAACTGGACAACGCCACAGAATCTCGGTCCCATTGTAAACTCCGCAGGAATGGAAGCATCGCCGTTTATCGCTGCCGATAACAATACGCTTTATTTTTCCAGTAATGGACATCCCGGACTTGGCGGTTACGATGTATATGTCACGCATAATACGGGCGGTGTTTGGTCGCAGCCGGAAGATGCGGGCGTGCCAATTAATAGTGCGGCGGACGATCTATTCTATAGCGCCGAATTGGGTACGCAGCACGCATTCCTCGCGTCCAACAGGTCGGGTACATTAGGCGATCTCGATATTTTTTCTGTCGAGCCAAATCCATTTCCGCCCGGTGGCGTGACGATCGTTCGAGGTTTCGTTCGTGATGCAATGACGCGACAACCGCTCTCAGCAGATATTACGATCACCAATCTGCAGTCGGGCGAAGAAGTAGCGAGGTTTCGTTCTGCCGATAGCACGGGGTTATATCTGGTCGTGCTTCAGCCGGGTCAGACCTATTCCATTACGGCGCAGGCCGAAGGCTATCTGTTCTATTCGGACGTCTATCCCGTGACGAGCGATACCAATGTGTCGTTGCGTCACGATATCGATTTGAACCCCACGCTCTCGGGCAAGACGCGCTTGCTTGTTTTTTTCGATTTTAATTCTTCGGTATTGAAGAAGGAGTCTTTTCCCGATCTCAATCGCGCCGTTACACTGCTAAAGAATAATCCGAATATGAGCGTGACCGTCGCCGGTTATACCGATTCGATCGGCTCCGCGGAATTCAATCTTAAACTAAGCGATGCCCGTGCCCGCTCCGTGCTCGATTATCTGATTACGCATGGCATTCCCGCTTCTCGTGTCCAAGCGATCGGTTACGGCGAAAGCAATCCGATCGCTACCAATGAGACGGACGAAGGCCGCGCGATGAACCGCCGCGTCGAATTCCAGGTGCGCACGAAATAGGGCATACAATGTTCGGTTCTTTCTCCGGCCTGAATTGCGGGCATTGCGTCGCTCCGCGACTTACTACCCTTTGATTAACAGTCATGTACTTTACGTTGGGGCGTAACGGCACCTGCTTTTGGACCAGGCTGAGGTTCGAATACTCACTCTGATTTGAAAAATGGTGACCTGCTGATTACGAATCAACGGCTCTACCAATGGGCCTGAATTTGTTGCGGCCCTGAACTGCGTGTACACCGACGATTCGAGACTGTGTCCTCACAAATCTTTGATGTGTTGCAAATGGCCATTGTTAGCTGCTAAATCATTCAGCTTGCTGTTCCAGCAAATTACGGCCAATAGTTGTGATGCATAGTAAAATGATCTATTCCTCTTCTTCAATATATCCTCGAGCTGGCAGGTCAATGAAGAAAGTAGTGCCGTGCCCCGGTTTACTTTCGACACGAATGGAGCCGGACATGTCGGTGATCGTCTTCTTCACGATAGCAAGCCCGAGCCCCATGCCACTGGTCTTTGTCGAGAAGTTCGGATCGAAGGCGCGCTTGAGGGTCTGCTCGCTCATACCGCTGCCGGTATCGCTAAGTCGAACGTGGATCATTCCACGGTCTTCAGGCTGATCGCCGAGGCGAGCCCGTATGATGATGATGCCCCATCCTTCGATCGCTTGGACAGCATTGCGCAGCAGATTGACAAAAGCTCGGCGAAGTTCTTCCTCATCGGAGTGGACGAACGGCATATCGCGTGGAACATCTATGATAAACCGAATGCGGCTTCGCTCGGCATCGAAGAGCGCGACGGCGCTATCGGCAACCGTGCGGAGCGAGACCGGTCCCCATTTGCGACGCGGCATTGCACCGAAGCGGGAGAATTCCGTAGCGATTCGCGTCAGCACGTCGATCTGTTCGCTCATCGTTCGAATGACACGTCGAAAGATCGAATTGAAGTTAGGGTCTTTCGATTCATGGGCATGTTCTAAATGCTGGACCGAGAGTTTCATCGGCGTCAGCGGATTCTTAATCTCATGAGCGACCTGCCGGGCCATTTCCTTCCATGCAAATTCCCGTTCGGTCTGGGCTACAATTTCGCGGCTTTTCTCGAGTTCACGGGTCATCGCATTAAATGCCTGCATTAGCTCGCCAATTTCATCATCACGATTGACCGGAATGGACGTCTTCAGCTTGCCTTTTGCAACACGCTCGGTCGCAGCGATAAGCGTTAGAATCGGCGATGCGACCCGTGCTGCAAATAGGGCGCCGATGCCGAGGAGCACCAGTCCCAATGCGGCGAATGTGCCATAGATGAAGCTTGTCGTTCGAGCGATCTGGCTCTCGATGCGAGGCTGCTCGTCCATGGTTGCGAGACTAATGACTGCCAGTAACTTTGTTCCAGCAAGTGAGGTAACGGGTTGATAACCAGCCTCGTAGGTCTCTGTGCCAATGTGGATTGGCTCCGTGTAAAATGACCGCTTGCCGAGCACAACTTCTCGCATGGCGTTCGAGCTAAGATTATTAGCAAGTAGAGACGATTCGTATAACTCGGGACGGCTGCTTGCCCGGAGCAATCCGCCGGCATCGTACACACTGAAATCGCGTCCAATAATCTGAGAAAGATCTTCAACACGCACATCCAAGTCGGAGCCAAATACTCCGGAGGTGTTTGTGCTCTCGATCTGGCGTGAAATGCGATCTTTAATCACGGAAGCATCGCGAGCGAGCCGTTCCTGCTGTTCGACAAGAGCACGCTCGCTAAGCAAGGTACGAGTAACGTTCGTTACCACTACGAGTGGGACTAGTGCAATAAGTAAAACGATGAGAAAAATTCGATCGCGAAAGCGAAGGGTAAAACGAATGCGTCGTGTTACAACCTGGCGGACGACGAGCAAAACAAGCACGATGAGCGTTCCATATACCAGTCCTATGGCATTGAGGCGGAGCGCAAATTCCATGATGTTGCCGGAAGTTGGTTCTGGTACGCTAACGGTAATGATTACAGATTTTCCAGTTGTATCAGGTTTGGATGTTGCCCGATAATAAAGCGTCTGATATCGGATGCCCCCGATTGTCGTGGTGCTCCATAAACTTTGTATCGTTTGGAGTCGTCGCTCCAAATTGGAAGGTATCGTTGCAGGGACATCCAGCGAAGGTGCATTTGTAACTCGACGTGCATTTGGGCGATATTGAGCAACAATAAATCCACCGTCGGTAAGCAGGTCATTGGTTGTGGGATCGGTTGATGACCGACCACTCAGAAGAT
Organism: Kapaibacterium sp. (SeqCode); assembly: GCA_035552495.1. Lineage (GTDB taxonomy): Bacteria > Bacteroidota > Ignavibacteria > Palsa-1295 > Palsa-1295 > PALSA-1295. The sequence continues at coordinate 25,510 of DASZLH010000118.1, forward strand.
CAAAACTCGATCGAGATACGGTGAGTGCAGGAAGATCGCTCCAGAGAGAGACCGTCACAAGAAGTGGCGATCGGTTTTGTAATACATTTGGTACCGGCGAAACAGATGTGGGCACAGTATGATACATTGTAGGCTGCTCACTATAGTGATTCAAGGGTGAAGCCGGCGGGGGATTAAAGCGAAGGCCGCCAACAATTGCTGGCGTGCAAGAGCCCGTAAAACACGGCACGACTTCGAGCGATACATTCAATGTACTATCGCTCGTTGCATAGGTGCGAATGCGCTGCTCCAGGGAATCCGTCGCAATGTGTAGACGAGGTATTTCTTCTGCTGCTCCGAGTGTAGCGAAGTGTGATTGTGTGCGATTCTGTGCATCGCGAACATCGACAATTGCATTCCATTGAGGATGTTCGCGAAGACTTGCAAGCCAAATGAGGAACGCTTGCTGACGGAGAGTTACCGTGTCATGTCCTGCTGAATACCATTCGCCGAGTCGTCCGCGTGCTTCGCGGAGCATATCGGCTGCGGCGGTTTCCAATTCCGGAGTATCGACGCGTGCGTTCTCTTCAACGACGCGTTGTGCAATGTCACGATCGGAAGTCAGTTGCTTCCGAGCTACGAGTGGACTCATTACAATAGCGCTACCCGCTAAAATAAAGAGGATGGATCGGCTTGATCGTGGAAGTTTGTATAAAAATGATGGTCCCTGCTCGACCGAATTGCGGGCAAGTGCGTCGATCAGAATAATCGAAAGACTGATCGCAAAAGTCATTACCGTGAGAGGAACCCGATAATTTAGTTCAACGCCCGATAATGCGACTTCATCGAGTACCGCGACTGCAAGACTGGATAAGCCTGCGAAAATTACAACCCCCAAAATAATTCGAGGAAGGAATCGCAGCCTTTTCGGAAGAAGAAAAATCGTGCTCCGAAGAGCAAACGTCAATACTAAGGACGTTACAAAAAGATACGTGACGCCCAGGCCCAATAACGAAAGCAACATCATCAACATGGGAGGAGAGGGAAGCACTTGCTTTACTGCAAGATAATGCATTCCTCCATTATTGACGATGGACTCTACTACAGCACTGAGGGCATCAATAAGTAATTGCGCACCAAGTATGGTAATTATAATAAAAAAAATAATCGACCCAAATTTTGGCGTAGTCCCATGAACATTCTTGTCTCGAGAAGGATCATGGAGCAGCCGTTGTCGAGGCATCCAAATAATCCATAGCATGACCGCTGCTGCTGTCGCAAAAATAGTTGTGACAAATAGTTCAAATGGATTTTGCGCAATCCCCCAGCCCCAATCAGAGGCAAAATCAGTTGGGTCCTGAAATTGCGACCCGGCAAGCAACCCCAGTCCGCCACATTGAGCAAATAATACCCGACCTATAAGAAGCGCAGCAATTACCGTAATTGAATAAACGATATGTGCAATCAAGGGATGCTTGGATTGCGGCATTTCAGCAATCGCAGCAAGCAACCAAAGCAAGAATATAAATACGACTAAAGTAAAACCCAGGCTCCAGATAACATGAAGCACTCTGTAAAGCAATGAGGAATCGGATGTCGGCCAAATGGAAATCGAAAGCGTACCGATATAACTTGCCGGATCGCTTGGGTCGGCATACAGGTCGAGCCGTGTAGCCGTCTTAGTAAGGTGTGTATCTGTTCCATTTGGAACTCGACCAATAGGGGTGGATGTGACCCCTCCACTAAATTCGAGCACAAGATCCCGATGGCATTTATCTTTAATGTCATCGATAAAGTTTGTCGCACCCTGACCTTCGGCAAGAGGCTCTTTAACAGAAAGCTTTCGCTTCGTTTCAATGTACCCAAATACTCGGCCGTCTTTCGAAACCAACTTTCTAATTGCAGTTAAATATGCGTCCATCGGTTGATCTTCGAGCAGGAGACTTCGGTCCCGGCTTGGAAGCATCATTGCGCTCGTCAGTACTGTATCGAATCCGAACGTGACAGGGCGAGAGGAATACCATGCAAGTAGGCGGCCTCCCGGAGAATAGAATGCCGAGCCACGATCGGCGAGACGTCGATCGGATGTGATCGATGCTTCATAAAGGACCGAATCCGGAAGCCGCATTGAAAAAATCGAATCGCGTTGACGGAGCAATGGAAAAAGAAGCTCGGTCGATCGTGCTTCGGCTGCGCGGAGAATAGCATCATCTGTCGCAAACCAATCCCGGGTGGAATCGAGCGCAGCACCAATTGCTTTCAGCCGATTCTGGGTTAATAGAGAAATCTCAGCCGGACTCCAGGCACTATGGGACTCGTCAAGATGCGTAAGTTTAAGAATTCGTCGCCCACCCGCAGCGACAATTGAAATAACAAACAACAAAATCAGGAACTGACGAAGACGCTTTGGCGGTGTTGGCAGGGGGGTGTTTTCCGAAACTCGTGCGGATATTCGAGGCAAGGTGGAATTGCGGACAAATTTCCATGCCCGGACAGGAGCGCCAGGCAGTCTGCGAAGACTTCGAAGAATCGGGGCGAGTTTCACTAATTTGAGATATTCTCCTACTCAATACATGGAAGAGTCTATGCGTTCCTTCTCGTAATTGGAACTACAAGCTCAGTCCTTCGTAAATTTGCACCTGATTCCTCATTTTTCCATCATTGACGATTTTCCAATTTAAGAATTAAACAATGCCACTCATTTTGGACCTCACTGCTCGCGAAATTCTCGATTCACGCGGAAACCCTACTATTGAAGTTGATTGCCTGCTCGAAGATGGCTCATTTGGGCGTGCGGCTGTGCCAAGTGGTGCCTCCACCGGTGAACACGAAGCAGTTGAATTGCGCGACGGAGATAAAAATCGTTATAATGGCAAGGGTGTACTTAAGGCTGTGCAAAATGTGAACGATTCGATCGCAAAAGCGCTGAAAGGAATGCCTGCTCGCGAGCAGCGTATGATCGATGAAATGATGATCGATCTCGACGGCACGAAAAACAAAGCGAAGCTCGGCGCGAATGCTATTATTGGTGTTTCGATGGCGGTCGCAAAAGCGGCGGCGGAATCGTGCGGACTCGAACTCTATCGTTATCTCGGTGGCACGCAGCCTTCGGTGCTGCCTATGCCGATGATGAATATTATCAATGGCGGTGTTCACGCCGATAACTCGCTCGATTTTCAGGAGTTTATGATATTGCCTGCAAACGCGCCGAGCTTTCGTGAAGCGTTGCGCATAGGGGTGGAAGTATTTCATTCGCTTAAGTCCGTACTAAAAAAACGCGGGTTCAATACAAATGTCGGTGATGAAGGCGGCTTTGCGCCAAATCTGAAATCGGTTGAAGAGACGCTCGATTTAATCAGCGAAGCGATTCAAAGCGCCGGATACATGCCGGGTGGCGACGTGCTGCTCGCGATCGACTCCGCTTCGAGCGAAATGTGGAGAAATGGCAAGTATGAGCTATACAAATCCAATCCCGGCAAAAAACTCACACGCGAAGAGATGGTCCGGCAATATGAACGGCTTGCAAAGCAATATCCCATCGCATCGATCGAAGATGGCATGGCGGAAAATGATTGGGAAGGATGGGCCATGCTCACGGAGGCGCTCGGCGACAAGATTCAGCTTGTTGGCGACGACATCTTTGTAACGAATACAGAGATCCTCGCTCGCGGTATCGATGAAGGCATCGCAAATTCAATTCTCATCAAAGTGAATCAGATCGGCACACTGAGCGAGACATTCGACGCCATTGCAATGGCCCAGCGTGCGGGATATAGCACTGTAATCAGTCACCGCTCCGGGGAGACCGAAGATACGACGATCGCCGACATTGCAGTTGCAACGAACGCCGGCCAGATCAAAACCGGCTCTGCTAGCCGCACCGATCGCATTGCGAAATATAATCAGCTCCTACGAATCGAAGAAGATTTGATCGGCCAGTCGGTCTATGTGGGCGCGGACGCGCTCAGTGTGGATTATCCCTTGAAAGCAACGAGTTCGAAGGTTAGCACGAACGGGGCGGCGAAAGCTAAGAAAACAATGTCTAAAGCTCATTAAGCTATCTTGAATTAGAAGTATTGTATGCAAATAAAATTTGGCACAGACGGCTGGCGCGATGTGATCGCCGACCGATATACATTCGAGAATGTCCACCGCGTTGCTCGCGGAGCGGCGCTCTATTTCAAAAAACATCCGAAGGCCGAGAGCGGCGTGATAGTCGGATATGACGCGCGATTTCTCAGCCGCGAATTTGCGGAGCTTTCGGCGCGCGTGCTGGCCTCCGAAGGACTCAAAGTATTTATTGCGAAGACGATCGTTTCGACTCCCGCGACCTCGCTTGCGATCGTAAAAAAGAAGCTTGCCGGCGGCATCATGATTACGGCATCGCATAATCCTGCAAAATATAACGGCTTTAAGATCAAAGGCGATTATGGCGGCGCCGCGCTGCCGGAAGCAATCGAGAAGATCGAAACAATTACTAACAGTGAAGACAATCTTCGCAAAACATCGAGCGATTTCCATGCTGGACGGTTGCCTACATTTGCCGATCTTATTAAACAAAAACGCATTCAGGAATTTGACGCAAAGGCTCTTTATATTAAGGAGCTTGCTAAGCTTGTAAACCTGGATCGGATCAAGCGCTCGAAGATTAAAATTGCATACGATCCGATGTATGGCGCTGGATTTGGAAATTTGGAATCGCTCCTGCCCAACGCCGCAATCTTGCACGATGTCTGGAATCCCGGCTTCGGAGGAACGCCGCCTGAGCCGCTTCCTCAAAACACCACCGAGCTTTCGAAATTTATTGTCGCACAAGGTTATGACATTGGTCTCGTCACCGATGGCGATGCGGACCGTATTGGCGCTGTCGATGAGAACGGTCAGTTCTTTAGCTCGCAGATGATTTTGTGTCTGCTTCTGAAATATCTTGTCGAAGTCCGAAAGAAAAAAGGTACGGTCGTCATTAGTCAGTCCGTGACAAGCATGGTTGACAAAATGTGTGAGAAGTATGGGCTGGAAGTAACGCGGACGCCAGTCGGCTTCAAATATATTACTGATTACATGTTGAAGGGCGGTGTGCTGATCGGAGGCGAAGAATCGGGCGGCATTGGGATTCCATCCTTGCATATTCCCGAGCGCGACGGTCTGTTTAACGGACTGTTGCTTTGTGAAATTTGTGCACATACTAAGAAATCGCTCGGCGATCTTGTTGGGCAATTGGAAAAAGAATTCGGTCCTCATAAATATGACCGCTATGATTTTCACACGACCGACGATCGAAAAAATCAGGTCCTCGATCGGGCGAAACAAGGATTCGATACTATCGCCGGTTTGAAAGTGCAGAATGTCAGCAAGATGGATGGCTATAAATTCGAACTCGAACGCGGAGCCTGGTTCATGCTCCGAGCATCGGGAACCGAGCCACTTCTCCGCTATTATGCCGAAGCTCCGACCGAAGCGCTCGTCAAACGCATACTGGACTTCGCTAAGAAGCTCTGAATTTAAGCCTGATTCTCTCGCCTCAATCTGAAACATCGCTTTGGGCTGTTCGTAGCCTTAAGAAGAGGACTTTACCCTTTTCTATCTCGATCATGCAATATTTGGCTATTGATTAACGCAGTGGACGACGCCCCGATCCAAACAACGAACGTATCTTCCAACGATGCTTTGCCGGCCCGTCGGTCCTGCTCGCCGTTTCATATCATTGGGCTTAGCGTTCTTGGTATTGCGAGTCTCACGAGCATTGGTGTAGCGCTCCAGCATTTTTTCGTGAATCGTGTCGTGCGTGCCGGCCAGGAACAGCACTTGATTGTCCGGATTAATGCGCCATTCGGGTCGATGTCGCTCCATCCGGGGACCGCTCCCACCGATGTGGCGAGGATCGAAAGCGAAGATGCGCCTGGGCAAAGCGCGAGTTATCATTGCCGGTACATGGTCCACAATCAAACACTCGGCATTTTGCATATCGATATAGGCACCGATGAAGGAATGATTTCGCAACCGCCGCTCGCAATGTGGAGGGCGAATTCCGATTTCTCGCTTGCCAATTCTTCTCAGCCACAATCGGATATGGGTTGCCCGGTCCATCAATTTATTCCGCAGCAGGAATTTGCATTTCATTCTCGTGCTAACTGGAATTATGGAATATCGCAGTGGGTGCCATTGCAAAGGTATATGACGGTTTCTACTGACGCCGCTACCATGGTCACTCCCGAACCGGAAAGTAACTCCGACACCCGAATTTTCCTGAATACATTTCTCCCGATGGACCTTAACGCCGATCTGGGTTTTGGTGTATCCTCGCTCGATCTCAGCGGGCTTCCGATCGTCAATATGAACATTGAAACGGGCGCTTCGAAAGCGATCATTTATTCGAACCAGCCGAACCCGCAGGTCATTGAAAATTGCCGCGTCAGCGCCGGCCTCGGTGAAGAATGCTCCTTCACTGGAATTTCGAATCTCAATGCAAAGAATTTTATTTTTCAGGGTGGGGTAGGGACGTATCATCTTGGATTCGAAGGGAAGCTCACCCACAATCTCGATGCTTTTGTTTCGGTCGGACTCGGCATGATCACGATTGCGATTCCGCCGATGGCCGGAAGAGTCCAGATATTCTACGATGACGGCATGTTCAGCTCTTATTCCTTCTCGGGCCTGACGATCCGTCACGGAGGTTATGCCACAAGCGTCGGATTTCACAATTCGAACGGCCCGGTCCTCACGCTTCACCTTTCGAGCGCAATGGGCAAAATGTCGGTCAGCTACCATTAGCATCTGGAATTCCATCGAGTACGCCGAAGCAATATCTAATTGAAAAGGCAAAAGAACTTGATGTTGGTGTTCGGAACTTATTCATGAACCCTTATTTCCTTCTCTAAGAAAGAAATTCGACGATATTTTAAATATAATTGTTGCATTTACAATAAAACAATAAAAACAAGATTCAAAGTTCCGCAAATTTAATTATTTCTTAAGATTTCCAAAAAAATCCCCGTAAGTCCTTATTTCACAATACTTTAGAGTTTCGGAATTCCGCGACGCTCACCTGGATCGGATTGTTTGGGTAGGATCGCGTGGTCGGATCGCGTGGGTCGGACGTCCCCGTCCGACTTCTCTCGACATACAAAAATAATTGCGAGTATAAGCAAAACGACAGGGCCGTAGGTCCGGCCAGTTTGTAGTGTTATAGATTTGAAATGATAAAACAAAAGCTCCGTTAGGAGCGACCTTGGCCGCTCCTAACGGAGCTTGAAAAACTTACAATTAAATTGCGTTTCTACAAACGGGCCACGGCTACGCCGCTATCGATAAGTGCCGAAGACACGGAGTACTCGCATCCCAACATGGAGTCGGCCTCGGATGAATTGTTGGTACGAGACAATTATATTTATTTCTCCCCTCCCGCAGCAGCGGGAGGGGCGGGGGGAGGGGGTTTCCGGATTGCAGTGAATAACCGGGAATTGCTGCCTCCTCCAAAACCCTCCCTAACCCCTCCCGCAAGCGGAGGGGAATTTAAAAATAAATATAATGCAAACCCAGGGTTCCGCTTCGCTTCACCCTGGGCTATGGGTACTGCGTCGCTACGCGACTATGATTCAGAATGGAGTTGTGAAATCCAAGCGGGGTGGCACCCTACAATACTAAAACCGGATATACGCCTTGCCGCTAATATCGGTCTGCATGGACTGCTGGAGTCCAAGGCCAGTCGTGGCGCCGATAGCGAGGCTGAAGCCCAAGCCATTCATTTCGCCGTACGGTTCGCAGGCGATACCGAGCTGCGCCGATAGGAGCGTTGCGGAGGAGAGCGGAGCAGGCGAGGCAGACGCGCCGCTTACCGGCTGCGACCATATCCCATAGTAGCCAACGCCGACGAGCGGCTCGATAAGTCCGCCAGCCGTCTTCAGGACGACCCAGGTGAGTTGGAATCCAAGTGATTTTGGCGACGATGTAAACTGCGAGAAATTCTGTGGCTTGGCGTATCCGGTAAGATAGGGCACCGACCCATACAAAAATCCAAACGAAACATCGAAGGAAAGCGCGGGTTTGCTGGCCTCGATACCGATGAAGAAATTATCTCCCGCGCTCGTGCCAAACCCGATACCGACGCGGCCATGAATATCCGCAATGCTATTGCGCTTATTGGCATCGACGATCTGTTCGAGCCGGTGTTTCTCGTCTTCGCTCTGATCGAGTGAAGACTTGGTGCGCTCGTTCACGACTTTCTCCGTCGTCAGTTGTTCGTTGAGTTCTGCGAGCAGGCTGGCCCAATCTTTTTTCTTGCCGCCAACTTCGAGCGTATCTCCGCGCGCGATGCGGCTGCCGCTCACGATAACGGGCGCAGCCTTTCGGAATCCGATCGTGCTATCGTACAGGACTTTGTCCGAAAGGAGATCGGTCGCGACGATTCGGTAGCGGTACGGCCCATCGGCAAAGCTCGACATATCGAGCTCTGCAAGATAATCGGCGGGCTGTCGCACCGTATCGACGATCGGCAGCGCGTGCGCGGTATCGACGACGCTAAGCAGCTCTACTTTCACCTGGCACGTCCGCGCAACCGAATACGGAATCGAGAGTCTCGAAGAAATATCGGAGATCGTCTCTTTGCCTAAATTAAATTTCAATCGCTCACTATTGATCAGAATGTGCTCTTCTAAGAAGCGCGCGAAATCGTCGTAGAAATCGATGACCGTTCCATTCTCGAGCCGCAGGATATAGACGCCTTTGGCGAGCGGTTCGCTTGCGAGGCGCAGCGGCACCGGCTCGTCGGACTTCGTGACGAATTCCTTTGCAAATTGCTCGAAGCGAATGACGTTATCGGTATGGTTCGATTCGATCGCGCGCTCGATGACTACGTAATAGCGGATAGAATCGGGATGGCCGGGGCAGGGGAGCGGCAGCACTCCGAGATTGATGGTGTACGAAGCCTCATCGCCCGCGAGCGCCTTCGAAAGATTGCTCACGATAGGGAGCGCAAGCGGCGTGCGCGCAGACCCGACGTAGTACATGACCGGCTGCTCGGCGCTAATGCGGTGCAGCGTATCGGGTCCGGTCGGCGAGTGAGTCCAATAGTGCGGCTGTAAGTGGAAGCTCGCTTCGTAAAGAACATCTTTGGATGTTGAACTGACGCGAATATAATTGGCCTACGTCTTCACAAGCTCCGGCTGAACACCGGAGCCAAACGAGTCCCACTCTTTTTGGATGCGCTGCTGAATGAGTTCGTCGATCGACCGATTATTTTCCTCTTCGATTTTTTTGAAGCGCGCGATCTTGGTAATGTGCGATGCAGGCGTAACGAAGTGTGGAGTTCGCGCCATTACTGGATGCGTGCAGATTCCCATTACCGCGAGCGGCGATAACAGAAGGAGCGCTCGGATAAACAAGCGCTCGATCGTTATACGATAAATACTGCGTCGTGGCACGGGGCGGATTTCGAAATTAGGAAAAAATTACAGTCGGTCCTGACTCGAAACGACGATCTCATGTTTCTCTTCCGCTCCGAGGATTTTCGCGTAGCGGTGCGAGATCATGATCGCGGCAGGATCGTCGGCTTCCGGCTGTTGCTGCTGCGCGGCGGAAGCGGCCGGAGCATTCTGCGCGATAGAAGCAGCCGGCTGTGCTCCACGCTTTGCCGGGACCTCTACGTAGCGAATGATTTCGCGTACGTCCGGCTTGGCAGGAGTCGTAGTGTTGGCCGAAGCATATTGTTCGATGGGGGCGCTCGGAGTTTTATTCGCCGTGGATACTGGCGCGGTCTGCGGCGAAACAGATGGGGTAGAATGGGCCGCCATTTGCGGCGAGGAGGTAGTTGTGCTGCGGGTCAGGAACCAGGTGGTACCGATCGCGAGCAAGAGCGCGAGTGCCGCGATACCAGGCCGAAGCGACCAGCGATAGGCGCCGGAGCGACGTGCGCTTAATTTCAGGCTGCGGTCAACTGCATTCGTTCGGACGGCGGGAGCGTCGCCTTCGAAGTTCATTGCAGGCGAAGCCGATTCGAGTACGCCGTGCTCAAGCATCTGCTCGATACGCGAGCGGGTACGCGCGTCCAGATCGGACGAAAGCTGGAAGCGTTCGTCTTCGAGCGACGAGCGGATCGCACCGCGGACTGTAAGATATTCGCGGAGCAGCATGCGTGCTTCGGCGGACTGCGCAAGCCGCTCGAAGAGCATCGTCTCCAGTTCTTTGCGTACGAGTTCGCCGTCGAGATACTGGACGATCAGTTCTTCGGTCGTCGTGGCGTGCGAGTGTTCGCTTGGGTGGATTACATTCATAATCGTTTTGATCTATTAAAATTTTTTCTTAGGCTTTTGTTTGCCTTTCTTTGCATCGTCCTCCGCGTCAGGCAGGTCGATCGATGGGTCGGCTTCATCGCTTAAAATCGGAAGCAGCATTTTTCGGAGTCGCGCTTTTGCGCGGTAAATACGAATACGGATCGTCGAAAGCGATGTTCCCGTAATTTTGCCGATCTCATCGTAGGTCAGTCCTTCGTATTCGCTCAGGAGGAGCGCTTCTCGAAATTCTTCCGGCAGGCTCGCGATGGCTTTGAGCAGCAGTTCGGTCTGCTCGGTTTTGGCCATGTGCTCGAGCGGATCGTCGTTCAGGCTGAATGCCATGCGAAGGTCGCTCGAAGCGGAATCGGTGAAGTTTTCGCCATCGCCGATGTATTCCGTCGTGGCCCGATGCCGGAACGCCCGTTTTTTGTTGCTGAGGCATGTGTGCCGCGCGACGGTGAATATCCATTTATTGAATTCTCCCCCGTGGAATGTATGCTGATATTGCGTGACACGCATGAAGACTTCCTGAAATGTATCTTCGACGAGTTCGGTCGTTAATCCGGCACCGAAAAGTATGTGTGCGCAATAGGCATAAATGTTCGACTTATAACGGTCGTAAATCGCAAGGAACGCTCGTTCATCGCCCTCCCGATAGAGCAAAAAAAGCGTCTCGTCCGAATTGGCCCCTGTTGTGGCGCCAGAAGCATTACTTCCTTCGCTATTACCCGATTTTTCAATGAGCTCGCCATTCCTCGAAAGAGCGCTGGCAGCATCTCGCCTCCGCTGCGATGAGGGGTGCGGTATAAATGCGGAAGTAGTGCGGGAAACGGACTCCGGGTCATCGGCTCCTTTTGGAATGGAGCCAGTGTCACCGCGAATTCCTTCTCCGCCCACCGCTTCGGGGCGTTCGTCCCGCGCATCCTGTTCTTCGGCGAATTGGTCAGCGTGCATCTGGTCCTCGAATAAGTACCCTACCGGGTGCTTAAAACCCAATTGGGTTCTTAAAACCCTATTGGGTGCTTTCGGCACACATCCGTGCGCCGAATGTCTCCGCTATAGCCTTCCTGGAAGAGGGCCAGCGGGTTGCCGGGTGTATACGTTCGTGCGCGCGAAGCGAGTCCGCAATGGCGGGGGAAACAGGTTTCATCGTTCATTTCCCCTTCATTTTGGCTTTTTTAGCTCCGTTTAAGCTCTTTTTAGCCTAAGCGTACATTATCTTCTTGAGAATACCGTTGCCCAGTTCCGCCCAAGCGGGTTCACACTGCCAGACAGACACCGTGCGCGACCAATCGCTACCAGCGATCGATCGCTACGATGATTCAACCGAATCTACTCTCAAGAACTTCGCTCGTCCAAAAAAATTACACCCTAACTTGAAAAAATCTATTGTTTATCTAAAAGAAACATTCAAACCATCTTCTACAGTTAAAAAATCGGGCTTTTGGGGAGGATAAATGTGGGCTGAAGAAGCAGACTCAGAAGCTCCCGTTAAAGGGGCTTAACCAAACTTTAGCCGAATATTCCTTTTTCACTACAAAGCGAAATTTACGGAATGAATCGACCTTCATATCAAAGAATAATTTGTGCGGAGCGTTCCCAGCCCGGCGGGCAGATCTCAAAGTTAATTTTTCGTCCTGCGCAACGCTCGAAGATTGCAGCGCGTTAGAAGCCTCGTCTTTTATATTTCCTGTTTTGAAGAAAAAGGACCGCATCACTCCCATTAAGTTTTGTTTGCTCTGGCATCAGCACCAGCCGTATTATCGCGCGGGGAGTCGATTTTTACTTCCGTGGGCGTGGCTGCACGCGACGAAAGATTATCTCGAAATGGCGCAGCACTTCGAGCGGCATCCGAACATGCGCGGGACGATCAATCTCGTGCCTTCGCTGCTAAAACAAATCGAAGAATATCTTGCGGGAGATGCGGACGATCCCGTGATTGCACTCATGACAAAGCCAGCCGAACATCTCACGAAGGAAGACCGCGAGACGATGATTGGCAATTTCTTCATGGCGCATCCCGATACGCTCATTTTCCGCTCGAAGCGCTATCGCGAGTTGTACGATAAAGTCTTCGCGGATGGCCATGAACAACCTGACCGCGCCGCGCGGCTGAACGAAGGAGACTACCGCGATCTCGCCGTACATTACTCGCTTGCGTGGACCGGAGAAATTGCACGCCGAACGGAGCCGTTCGTAACCCTCATTCAAAAAGATCGGGACTATACCGAGGAGGATAAGCAAACACTCTGGAACGCCCAGCGTGCAAATGTCCGCAAAATTATCCCGCTACACCGCGCGCTCGCCGAGCGCGAACAGATCGAGCTGACGACAACGCCGTTCTACCACCCCATTCTTCCGCTGCTCATCGATACACGCAGCGCCCGTGATGCGATGCCCGCCGTCAGTCTTCCGCTCCGCACGTTCGCTGCGCCGGAGGAAGCGGACCGTCAGCTTCGCAAAAGCCGGACCTATTTCGAAACCGAGATAGGCATGAAGCCGCGAGGGTTATGGCCTAGCGAAGGCAGCGTTTCGGCGGAGGCGCTCGCGCTCATTCGAAAAAATCATTTCCATTGGACGGCGACCGATGAGGGCGTCCTGATGAATTCACTGGGCACGCAGCCCCCCTTTAAAGGGGCTTGGCAAACGCCCGCTGTGAACGGAGTTTCGATCAAGCCGGAGCATAGTAAGTTTTTTCCGTGGAAGTTCGAGACCCCCGATGGCCCGATCTCTATCTTTTTTCGCGATCACCGGCTTTCGGATAACATCGGCTTTGTATATCAATCCTGGAACGCGGAAGATGCCGCGCGCGATTTCACCAATCATCTTCTGCATATCCGCACGGTGCTCCTCGAGCTGTATGGCGAAGAGACACTTGCCAACGCCTGTATCTCCGTGATTTTAGATGGCGAGAATTGCTGGGAGTATTATCCAAACAATGGATTCGATTTTCTCGATAAACTCTATTCATCCCTGACGGATATTCCAGAAATTGCGCCGGTCACATTTTCCGAAGCACTTGGGTCAATCGGCGAAGAAAAGTTGCCGGTGCTGCCGAAACTCATAGCGGGTTCGTGGATCAATGCGAATTTCCGAATATGGATCGGACATCCGGAGGATAATGCGGCGTGGGACGCGGTCGCAGTAGCAAAAGTGGCTTTGGAGCGGGCGAGACAACGCGCCGCTCGCTTAAATGGAAATGCGCGGCGTGAGGCATTCGAAGCGATCGAGAAAGCCGAAGAAGAACTCATGATCGCCGAAGGCAGCGATTGGTGCTGGTGGTTTGGCGATGACCATTATAGCCCACAAAAAGCGACATTCGACGCGCTCTTTCGTCTCCATCTTCGCGCGATGTATGCCCAACTCGATCTTCGCGTGCCCGACGAACTTCTCATTCCGATTCCTTCGCGGCCCGACCTCTCAACATTATATCAACGGGCCACCGCTCGCAGTGCCGAACCACCTACGGTTGCCGGAAAACTGCTCAACGAATCGTGGTCGGAAATTCCGAATTGCGCTCCGGTAAAAAAATCGGGGTCGATGCACCGCTCCGAGGATTTTAGGTTGCAGGAATTGCAGATCGCACACGTGCGAAAGGAAATTTTATTGCGCATGATCTTCGAGCCATCC
>DASZLH010000119.1:0-11202 GCA_035552495.1 Kapaibacterium sp. (SeqCode)
TTCATTTTTAGGCATTCCAATTCGGATCGCCGTTCCGTTCGCGGTATTCAATCCATTCATATAGCGCTCCATGCAAAAATCCAGGCTTACTATTTCATTATCGTTGTTCCGATTATTTCCGGCATTTCGGTTATTTTCAGCATTCCGATTTGCGCCGGCATTCGCACTATCTCTATTTACATTGATAGCGCTATCCGGCACGGCCAGCGCGCAAAAAAATGGGCCTGCCGAAGCGGCGGACCGCGACGAGCACCATGCAGAAGCACGCGAACAATGGTTCGAAGACTTTCGTAATCCATTGCACGAGGCAAATTACGATCAAATTATCCTGCAGGGCCTCGAACAAATGCGAAGCCTGAATAATCGTCCGGCTATGGAAGCCTCTTCGAGCGCCGCATGGATCGAAGTCTCGAAATCGCAGGATGGCTCGGTCAGCGGGCGCGGATCGACGATCGCCTTCGATCCGAATGGCGCTATCTATTATGGTACGACCTTAGGTGGCTTGTGGAAGACGACCGATCTTGGTCAAAATTGGGTATCGTTAAGCGATTCCTGGAAAGTACTGGCAGTCGGTGGCGTTGCGGTCGATCCGGTCCATCCTAATATTATTTACGCAGGGACTGGCGTAGCCAACGGACTGATCGGTGGAGCCAGCACGGCGGCGGGTGTCGGCATTTATAAATCGACCGATAACGGGCTTAACTGGACGCTACTCCCACTCGGTAACATGGAAAATGTTACGACGCAAATGGAAGTCAATCCTGCGAATACCAATTTGATCTATCACGCCGGTCTCGCCGGGATTTTTGTCTCGGCCGATGCAGGTGAGACATGGTCGCATGTACTTTCGTCGAGCACGATGAGCTCCTTCGTAATTAATCCGCTCGATCCGGCTGTCCTTTACGCGACGGTAAACGGAGCTATCGAAAAATCCAACGATTCCGGTATGACCTGGGCAGCGGCCGGCACGGGATATAGCGGTAGCATTAATATGTCAATCGCTATGTCGCCTGCCGATACTACGATGGTCTATGTTAGCAGCAGCCCGAACGGCAGCGCGGGAATCCAATCCAACCTTTACCTTTCCATCGATGGCGGGACAACCTGGACGCTGGAATCGACCGGCTATACGGACGGTAACGAGAACGATCATGGTCCAGCTTATTTGCACACGCAAGGATTTTATGCGAATGCGCTTGCGGTAAATCCTGCCAATGCAAAAGATGTCATCGTCGGCGGACTCGATATTTGGGCTTCCACACAGGGCGGAGCGAGTCTCCAAAAAAAGACGAACTGGCTTGGGGACGTTACCAGCAGCAATTACACTCATGCGGATATTCATGTCCTCAAGTACAACCCCTATACGAAAACGCTGTTTGCACTCACGGACGGCGGCGTTTATCACAGCGAGAGCAATGGTTCGTTATGGAAACAGGACATGAATACCAATCTCGGCACGCTCCAGTTTGTGGGCGGCGACATGTTTGCCGATCCTACCACCGGCGATATTGAATTGTTTGCAGCCGGTGCTCAGGATAACGGTCTCAATACTGCAAAGCTTGGCGACGCGCATTATACCTCGGTCCGGGGCGGCGATGGCGGTACGATGTTTATTGGCCAGGACTATGGCCAGATTATTTATGGGACCTACATCGATGCCACGCTTTATAGTTCGGCCACGCAGGGATCCGATCTCAATACGGACAATGTCAATCTGCTTGGGACCTCCCCGATCCAAAACGACCATAATATACCATTTTATATCGAGTATGATGTCTGCGATGCTGATCCTTCCGTCGTGGCGGTGTGCAGCAGTACTAATCTATACTTGACGACCGATGGCGGAGGTAATACGTACAACGGTGCTCCCGACTTCCCCCAAGTTACGAACATCTCTGGAGATGTGCCGAATCGAGTTTCCGGCAGTGTTCGCACGGTACATATTTCGAAAGCCGACCCGAATACGATCTATATCGGGACGACATCTTCGCTCTATTATAGCACCGATCAGGCTTCGACCTGGACAAGAACGTCTACGACGATCGGCACACAACCGACTTCGATCACGACCGATCCGAACGACCCGACCCACGCCTTTATGACGCTCAATGGTGCGACCAGCACCAGCAAGCACTTTGGCATTTCGACCGACAATGGCCAGACGTGGAACTTCCCCGCTGCTACTTCCGGGCCGAATGCGCTTCCGACCAATGTCACGTATCACCGCGTCGCGGTCGATCAAAAGGGGCAAATTTTTGTCGGTAATGATTATGGCGTCCTACGCTCCGGCGATAATGGCATAACCTGGTACCCCGTCGCGGATGGACTGCCACAGACGCTCGTCACCGGCTTGCATGTTCGCGGCCATTATCTGCTTGCTTCGACCTACGGTCGTGGCATGTGGTATGTCGATATCAATCAACTTGCGCCGCTCCCGATTACCAATGGCGTCGTTGCATCGTCTTCCTCGAATGCGGCGAACACCGCGTCGATCGCTGCGATTTATCCGAATCCGATCAGCACTTCGAGCGCTCGCTCGACCGTCAAGTTTTCCGTTGCAGCCAATGCTCATACGACGCTCGCCGTCTATGATGTGCTGGGCCACGAAGAGAAAATGCTGATGAACGATTGGACGCAGCAGGGCGAACACGACCTGACGGTCGATCTCTCCGGGCTTCCGGCCGGCCAGCACTATATCGTGCTTACCGCCGATGGCAGCTCGGTAACCAAAGCGGTGACGATCGAATAAAAAATTCTCGTCTTATCGGTATAAGTCCTATCGGACCAATCGGTCCGATAGGACTTCTTGCTTATAGCTAAGCGCGCGTTCGCCGGTCCAAAAAGCTATCGAGTGCTTTGCGCGCAAAGGATTCGATCTCGACGATCGTATGCTGCTCAGATGTTGTAATAAAAGCGAAACGAGTTTCTTTGGCAATACTAAGATCGGCATCGACCCCTAACTCTTCGATCAATTTTCGTTCGAGCTCATCGCGCCAATCGCGGAGCACTGCATCGGCAATGACCTCCGGAGCGCCTTGCTTACGCAGCCAATCGCTGCCGATGGTGCCTCTCAGCCGTACCGGCTCCGCGCGCGTTGTGCCCTCTTGTTTTACTCGTTCGGACTTCATTTTTGTGGAAGTTCTTGTACTGTGCTGATCCATAGCGTTGCAACGATTGCAATCACGCTGCCAAACAGGAATGGCGCCGCCGGGCCGTAATATTGCCACAAGAGCCCCGCGATAAGACTCGCGGGTAAGACTGCGACACCGACCGCGCCATTATAGATGCCAAACGCGGCCCCGCGTTCTTCCGGCTTGACGAGGTCCGCCACGAACGCCTTCTCGACTCCTTCGGTAAGCCCATAAAACATCCCATACGCAATATAGAGCGCCCAAATATGCCAGGCCTGCGTAGCAAATGCAAAGCCGAGATAGATCAGCGCGTAGGTGATCCATCCGGCGCGAATGATTGCGCGGCGGCTGAGGCGGTCCGAAAGGATCCCGGCGGGATACGCCGAAAGCGTCGTGACGAGATTGAAAAGCGCGATGATGACGAAGATCGCCCAGATCGAAATGCCGAGGCTTTGCGCGCGCAGCACAAGAAATGCATCGCTCGATAGTCCCAATGTAAAAAATGTGACAACGAATAGAAGTTTTCGAAATCGTTTATCGCGCCCAACGGAGAAAATCTGCCGGATGGGCGGAGGCATTTTTCGATCGCGTTTCTCCTCGCGCACGATAATAAATACGATGAGTGCCGCGATCACGCTGGGAACGGCCGCGATAATCATCAGCAGCTTCCATTGATGGCCCGAAATACTTACGGCATTTGACCCGTGCCAAAAATAAAGAAACGAGGCGGCAAGCAGCGCGCCGATAACTGCGCCGGCCGGATCGAGCGCGCGGTTCAGGCCAAACGCACGACCCCGCATTTCCGGTGCGACGGAATCGGCAATTAATGCGTCTCGCGGTGCCGTGCGGATCCCCTTGCCTGCACGATCGAGAAACTTGGCGAAGAGCGGAAGCACCCATGTCGTTGCAAAATAAAGCATTGGACGGGCAAGCGCCGTCATGGTATATCCGGCTCCCGCAACCGTTTTACGGCTTGCCCAGCGGTCGCTATACCAGCCGGAGACGACTTGCAACAGCGATGCAGTGGTATCGGCAAGCCCTTCGATGAGTCCGATCAGGCTCTTGCTCACGCCGAGCGTCGCCGATAGAAACAGCGGCAGGCCGCGCTGGACGATCTCACCCGATATATCATTGAACATCGCGGCCAGCGATAGCCAGATAACATTCGGCGGAAGACGATCTTCAGGTTTGTGATTGGTCATTCAGAGTGGTGGTGAGCAACGTACCGAGTGATAAGTAACGAGTGCCGAGTGAATAAGTAACGAATACCGAGTAGATGAGTAATAAGTACGCATTACGCGTAACGCATTACTCGTTACTCTTTAAAATGAAATAGCCGAAGCTTTCGCTCCGGCTATTTCAATAAAAAAGACTTCGGTTACTTCTTGGGATTGACGCGAAGGATAAGTGTTTTGAGGCCCGATCCGTCTGTGCCTTTTTGACCGAGGAGAACGACCTCATAAATTCCTCCCGGCACAGCGGTAAACGTCTTCCCATTATCGGCAGCGGGTACACGATTGCCGCTGACGCTCAGCGAACCGACCGAATCCTTGATCGTAATTTGGGTCGGGCCAGACATCGAAATGCTTACCGTAGAGTCATATCCTAAACCGGTTTGACTACCGCTCTCCCCTTTGTTAATCCCCGGAACAGGATTATCTCCGCCACCATTGATGTCGTACCAAAACACTGCGTAGTTTTTGGTAGTAATCTGCCCCTTGGTCGGTGTTTGGCCGGCCACAAAAACAAATTTAGCGGCAGTGGGATCGGATTGATCCGGGACCGGTATTGTAAAGATATCTTTTGCAGTACTAACTCCGGCCGGTGGATTAGCAGGCACCGTATCGGCGATTACAATGGAATATGACGCATCCGAAACCAGCGGTTTGCCACCGGCAGTAGTGAGTGGCGCATTAAAATCGACGAGCAACCGATAGATCGAGCCAGGGGACGATGGATCGGTGACGTATGCTTTAATGTCGAGCGGGCTTGGCAGCGCGGTGCTTTGAAAATATACATCGGTCGCGCCGTTATCCCCGCCCGCAACATCGGTAAAAGCGGAAGCGACGCCGAAGGCACCAACGGGGTTCAATGTGAAATTTGCATGTTCCGGGAAGGTCTGGCCATTCACGACGAAACCAAGTGCGGTATCCGGCACAGGCCCATACGCCACACTCGTTGGAATATATCCATTCACGATATTAAACCGGAATGACGGCGCCGGTGGGTTGGACTGGTCCGCGCCCGAAATATTATCGTCGAACACTCGAATACGAAGCGTATCGGACTTATCATTAACCGTATCGGCTAAATTATTGAGTTGCGTGAGGCAGAGATCGCCGGAATAGACGACCGTGTAATAACTGCCAGGAGCAAAGGTCTGATCGCTCAGCCGCGAAACGATCGAACTCGCTCCTTCCGGAGTAACGAAAAGCGTGTAGGTAGTATCGAGCGCGGTCGTAAGCGCAACATAAGGCGTATAGGCTAAGTAGGCTTGGCCGCCGGAGCCGATCTCCGTGCCCGATGGGTCGTTCACATGGAGCGCGAGCGTCCCGGCATTCGGCTGCATGTTGATGAACCGAATAAAAGTGCTATTCGAAGTTTGCTGCGGCTCATCGGCTACCAGCTCGGAGGTATAATCTGTATTATTATTCGCCTGAGTATGGGAAAAAATCCAGGTATATTTTTGGCCGGGCTGGAGCGTTATGTCCTGCTTTAGTAATGACGCCGCTTTTTGACCGGTTTGACGTGCGTAAATATGATAGACCGTTCCATTTGCTCCGGTAGGAAGGCTTGTGTAATAGACGCTGGCCTGCCCATAAGCAAGTTTATAGACATTTGCGAGCGTGTCCGGCGTTTGTCCGTCCACATTCCAATACACGTCGATTGGCACATTGCAATTCTCCGCAAAGTTCATGATACGAAGCTGCGCAAATTGCTGGACCTGATAGCCGACCGAAGGCGGCTGACAGCCATTGAGTAAAATCGAGCCGCCCAAAAGCGACAGTGAAATAGCGAGCACCGATCGCCGCATATTGAGCGATATATTCGAGAAAAACAGACGTTTCATCATCCGATTGTTATAACAACACTTATGTCAAAATAGAACGCTACTGAAATAGCCGCGCCCAAAAACCAATGGCTGGGCTTAAAGACTCCCGAAGGCCCTCTTATAAGACTCCCGAAGCTCGGTAATATCAGTTACTACTACTAATACACGCGAGAACGTAAAAAGTCTCGGAAGTAAATTTTTTTTACCATTCATACCCTGAAAAACTTAAGAGATTGCTTAGATAGCCAGCTTCGCAGCGCCAACGGCCGCTTCTTCCTCGAATTTCGAGAGGCGCATCGGCAATCCGAACCGGCGCTCGGCTGCTTCGCGTAATGCCTGGTTATTACGCAGCCCATTGCCCGCACCCACAAGCCGAATGTGCCGGATTTTTCCCTCGCGTTCAAAATAGGGTTTTGCCACTTCCTCTATCATTCCTTCGATGAGCGCGCTTGCTACATTAGCCGCCGTAAAATTGGTATCGGTTATCCCTGCGATCGTCGCGCGGTCGCGCTCGTCCCTAAATTTACTGCCGCTAAAAATTGGATCGAGATGAATCCCGCCGGAATCGGGTTGCGAAACAGCCGCAGCGATTCGCTCCATGACCGAATACATTCGGTCGAGAGAAATTTCTGTTTCGGCAAATGCGCTCACGACGCTTTGGAAAAATTCTGCCATCACGCGGTAGGCCTTCCCACCTGCAAGCGTCGGAACGGTAACGAGATAGCGCCCGTGCGAAAAATAGCGAATGTCTGTGCCGGCAGTAGCAATGGCGTCCGTAATGCTCGAAGATTGGGTCTGCCACATACTCTGCGAGCCGGTCCCGAAATTAAGCAGGATTTCATCCTCCGTACATTCCGCGCCGAGATAACTCGCCTGTGTATCGCCAATGCCGGCATGCACATGGGCGTTCTCCGGCAAATCTAATTCTTTTGCAATCGAAGAATCGATTTTCCCGATGTCCGTACCCGGCTCTGCAATTTCGGGAAGTATCTCCTCTCCGATTTCCATCGCGGAAATAACATCGCGCCTCCATCCATGATCGACAATGTCATACATGCCCCACGCGGCCGCGCTGGTAATATCGGCGACGGCGCTGCCTACAAGCAGACTCGCCAGCCAATCGTGAATTCCCAAAACTTTTGATGCACCTTTTGGAAACACACGGTTCGCGTTGAGCCAATAGAGCGTCGCAGCAAGAAAGCCGGTGTGAATTCCCACGCCCGTCGGATCATGCTGCATTAACTCGCGAAGTGTTTCGACATACGTTTTTCCGTTCTTCGCAGTTTCATCGCCTCGCTTATCCTGCCAGGTAATAATATTGGTCAGCGGACTAAGCCTCTCATCGACGAGCAATCCGCCGTGCATTTGCGCGGTGAAGGCAATGCCGCTGATCTTCTCGCTACCCCGGTCGGCATACGCTGACAATTTTCGAATAATTTCGAAAATGGAATCACGTAAAAGAACTGGATCTTCTTCAAATTGGCCAGCATTTGGGGTAGCAATACGTGAAGCAATCTCCTTTCGCTCGATGTGCAAAATCCGGTCATTGATCGGCTCGAACAAAACCCCTTTAATGGCAGAGGAACCTATATCTATCCCAATGACTGCGCTCATAGTGGCCGCTCCAGCAAATCGACTTCGGTTACTATATTGCCTTCGATTCGAAAAGACTTAATTTCGAATGGACTAAAATCCGACTGCCACTGAATATTACGAGATGGAAATTGAAAGGAAGTGGTTGCACGCTCGCCAAGCGATTCGATCGCGCGCACGATGATGCCATCACCCATCTCAGTCATCTTAATTGCGCCGATCTGAATGCCGGGAGTAACAGAGATAAATCCAGAAAATATTTTCGGAAGGTTGCCTGCATGACTCGATTCCGTATGTGCAATGAGCGGCTGGTGCAATTGTTCGGAGTAGCCCTGCAAATCGGGCGTTCGCCAATCTCCTTCGTGTGGAACGAGCAGCATCCGAAATTCCTGCACACCCTGATCGAGAAAGCGCAGGCGTTCGTTCGTCTGGACGATATGCGGCGGCTCGTGGTGCGCATAGAGCGGGCTTCGTGCCGCAATAACCTGGATGCATTCCTCATCGGCCGAATAGCTGTATTTCGAATCGGTGATGAGCGAGAGGCCGCGCGAGCCGTCGCGCTCCGATACATCGACCCAGCTTTGCCCCGGCCATTCATTGCGACCAATCGGCCGTTCGATGCTCGCATACGGAATTTCGTATCGGGCTACCGGATTCTTACACTTATGCGGAAATCGCAGCTTGATGATCTTCCGTTTTTCGAAGGACTCGATATGAACCCGGACTTCGATGACCGGCGAGCCCTTCGAAACAAAATATTCTTCCTCCAACCGCGCTTCGCCAGATTTACTCACGATTCGCACACCAGCCCGCAAGGGGCCTTCTTCGATGTGCTGCACTTCTATAATTTCAAACTGCTTCCGCTTTCCATTGAAGGCATGAAGTCCGTGGCTCCAGGTATCGGAATCATCCTCGATAAGGATCGCCGGCATGTATTCGACATACTCGGACGCCGTCGCCATATTCCGGTCTTCTCCTTTGTTCAGAATTGCTGGATGAGCAAAAGTAATGAGTCCGTTCGTAATCTGCCGGCTCGATATTTTTATATCGGATGGGAAATCCAATTTCGTATTTCGTTCGATGCCGAACGTTGCCCATCCCAAGGCGGGCACGCTAACAATCGAAGCAAACCGAACGCGGTCCTCACCGATTTTTCCGGAAGGTTCGATTTTCTGCGCCGGCATGAGCGTACCATCGCTGGCAACTAACCCGGCCGATTGAACGAGTTCGCCGCGCTCGCTGGCATCGGGATTCCATATCTCGAATTCGATCGTCTCTTCGCGTGCAAACGCGCTCGGATTGAAGACGACAATATTTTCGATGAAATCTCGGGTATCGATCCGGGCCGCAATGCGCTGCACGGTATGGCGAGTATTCTTCTCTGCTATTGCGATGGCTTCCCGGTACATCGAGATCGCATCCTCGCACGCGGCTTGGATTGCAACGCCGCCAAGCAAATCGTGAAACTGGTTAAAGCAAAGATTTTTCCAAGCCCGGTCAAGCGGTTCGAGTTGTGAGGTGTTACCTAAAAGTGCAGCGAGGACGGCGAAGCGCTCATCTCGCAGCAGATCGTTCTCCGTCTTGCGATGAAGCTGCTTGATTTCGCTGTGCGCGCTGTAACATCCGATCGCATGGGGCTGCATTTCGTCGCGGATAATGGGCAGCGACAAAGCATCTACATTCTCAAAAAATTGTTCGGGACTACTATAGATAACATCGTCCCGTTCGTTTCGCAACTCCTCGATGAGATTAAGCTGCTCGATCGTCGGGCCACCACCATGATTGCCGACGCCGAAAAAAATCATCCAGGAGCGGTCGGATCGATATAATTCATAGCGTGGAAGGCTGGCAAGTTTTTCGCGGACCGTCTGAGTGTAGCTCGAATAATGCAATGGCAGCCGGTATGCTGTTACGCGGTCGCCGGTCGGGGCTTCCCATAAAAATAGTGCGCTCGCGAGTGGCTTTTCATCCTGCTCCGGGCGCATAAAGACATACGACTCGATTCCGGACTTTCGAAGCAATTGCGGAAGATTTCCATTGTGGCCGAAGCTATCGATATTATAGCCGACCGTCGCAATTTTTCCAAACCGGCTCTGGAAATACTGCTGCCCAATCAGCGCCTGACGCACAAAGCTTTCGCCGCTCGGGAGATTACAATCGGCCTCGACCCACCAGCCACCGACCACGCTCCATCGCCCAGCTTTTACTGCCGCCTGAATGCGTGTGAAAAGTGGCGGATCGGTCTCTTCGATAAACGCATAATGCGTAGCACTCGAACAGGTAAAAATAAGGTCGGGAAATTCTTGCATGCGGTCGAGCGCCGAGCGGCACGTCGCCATAAAAGATTCGAGCCCTTCGTCCATGCGCCACATCCACGCAGGATCGAGATGGGCATTGCCGATAAGGTGGACCATCGGCACTAATTAGCGCGCTGCGGGACCGTGAAACGTACCCCACTTAATCAGCGGATGGTACAACCGGTGCACGCGGTCGATCGTAATGCCTCCACCCCTTCCTCCGCGACCGCCGATACTGACGGCTGCTGCCGCGTTGCCCATAGCCGCGCATTCATACGGCGGATGGCCTCTCAGCATCGCCGCGATAAATCCGGCATTGAATGCATCGCCGGCGCCCGTCGTATCCACAATATGAGAAACCCGCGGGACCGGCACTTCGAATATATCCTGCTTATAACCGACAACGGTCGGCTCGCTACCGCGGCGGAAAATAGTGTACGAAAATCCGCGATCGCGATAATCGTGTATCGCCGTATTACTATCTCGATCGCCAAACAGAGACCGATCGTCTTCATTGGTAACGAAGAGCACATCGACAAGCGGCGCAAGTTTCGGGAGCAAGCCGATCAACTCTTGTGGGCTATCCCATAACGCCCTTCGAACATTCAGATCGTAGCAAATCGTCGTATCGCCGTTGACGGCGCTCAATAACTCGAAGATGCGATCGCGCTCTTTCATGACGGCCATCGGAATGGAGGAAAGCAACAGAAACTTAGCAGAGCGCGCATACTGGACAAGTTCGCTCATCGGCTGCCGAATAAATGTTTCCGTTGCAGCGGAATCCTTGCGCAAAAAATGAAACGATGGCGCGCCCGATTCCCCCACATCGATAAAGTAAACACCGTTTGCCATGTTTTCTACGGTAGGCGTCTGGGAAAGATCGATATGCTCGGAATAAAGAATTTTCCGGAGTCCTTCTGCGAACGGATCGTCGCCCAACGCACTAATGAGTCCCGTCGATAAACCGAGATGTCCGGCGCACGATAGCGCATTCAAAATATCGCCGGCATATCCAAGCTGATACAAGCCGCCTTCTTCGGCGGCGCTTCCCGGCGCGAGATTGAACTCCACGAGGCATTCGCCTATTCCAATGAGGTCGAGCTGCTTATCCATGGTATAAAAATACGAG
>DASZLH010000120.1:0-5890 GCA_035552495.1 Kapaibacterium sp. (SeqCode)
TTTCGCGCATCTTTCAGGCGATTCGCATCGAAGTCAACCGAGAACTCGATCATCTGAGCGCATCGCTGGAGCAGGCGCTCGAAATGCTGAGGCCCGGCGGTAGAATGGTCGTCGTGAGCTATCATTCGCTCGAAGACCGGATCGTAAAGAATTTATTCAAAGACGAGAGCGCCCCTGAAACCGCGGCGGGATCGCTCGAAGGCTTAAAAGAACGGATCGACTGGAAACGGGCGCGTTTGCGCCTGTTAACAAAAAAACCGGTGCGTCCGAGCGAGGAAGAGATACTGCGTAATCCACGAGCACGCAGCGCGAAGCTTCGGGCCGCGGAAAAATTGTAGAATTAGAATAATGACACCCATAGCAGTTGCCGAACGAGCGAGCGCACCGAACTATCGGTCTGGTGGCGCTCGCGAGCTTCTGGGAGTGAAGTCCACTCCAGAGTCTCGTTTGGTTTTGCCTAAAACCTCCACTACAGGCGCGGGGCCGGGGGCATATGATCGATCATCCGACGAACGATCGTCCAGGGATGTTCGAGCATTCGTACCTCCGGTCCCGGAAACGCGAGTGGCCCCCGCACTGCCGGCCGAACTTCAGAAAGCCGTTCGCAGGATGCCGGCGCTGTATGTCATTGCATTTTTCGGAGTCGTGGTCTCGTGCGCGGTACTGATTATTTGGAACACGCTGCAAGTCAATCGGCTGACCTCGGAGCGCAACAAACTTGACGATCAAATCGCGCAGACAACCCAACGGTTGATACGGCTCCGGGCCGACGAGATGCAGCTTTCCGCGCAGAGCCGCGTGCGGCAGATCGCGCAAGATAAACTGGGGATGACCGAAGTAACACCCGAGGATGTCGTCGTTGCACACTGAATTTATAGAAGGATAGTTCTCGGCCCATGCGATATACGGAGCAGGACGAATTGCCGTTCGAAGAGCCTGCGGTAAAGACCGCACGTTTTTCGCGCGGGGTAGAACGCCCGGTTATCCGCCCGACCTTCATTCCATTAAGAGAGGCAGATAGGACCCGTACCGCCGACCGGCCCAATAGATATCCTGAATCTCGCTCCCCTATTCCGCCACCGATAGAGCCAGAAGAAAAAACGCCATGGCACGAGCGCGCGATCGAGCAATTTTTCGCTGCCCCGCCGCCGGTCGATCCGCTGAAAAAGAACGGCCGGTTGTATCTCGCGCTTTGCTTCTTTATTCTTGCATATTTTTTAGTGGTCGGCAAACTTTTTAAATTGCAGGTGGTCGATCACGCTGCGTTTTCAGAAGCGGCAGCCGGGCAGTATCAAAAGCTAATTACGCTGCAAGCGCGTCGCGGGCTTATCCGCGATCGGAATGGCGTCATTCTTGCCGCGAATGCGTATGTCGAACAATTTGCGGTCGAGCCAAAGTATATTCAAGATAAAGAGAAGCTCGCCGAGCGCTTCTCGGAAGTGTTCGGTAAGCCGGTCAAGTCCTACCTCGCCATTTTTAACGATACTGCGCGCAAGTATGTCGTGATTGAAAAAGAAGTCCCGATCGATATTGCATCCCAGCTCGATTGGGTAAAGGACCACGGCCTCGTTCGGGAAATGGAATCGCGCCGAAATTTTGCATTCAACGAGCGCGCCTCGCACGTCATTGGATTTACGAGTAAGGATGGCCGTGGGCTCGCCGGTATTGAATTATTCGATAATAAAGATCTCGCTGGTAAAGATGGGTCGCAGATACTACAGGTCGATGGGCATGGCATCCGGCGGCCCGATGTGGACTATCCGAAAACGCCTGCAGTCGATGGAGATAATCTTACACTTACGATCGACGAGTCGATTCAATCGTTTACAGAAATAGCGTTAAAGGCGGGAGTCGAGACGGCGAAAGCCGAGGCGGGAATTGCAATCGTAATGCGGCCCAGCACCGGGGAAATTCTCGCGCTCGCGAACGTGCCCGACTTCAATCCAAACAATTTCGGTCTCGCGACAAACGAGATGCTGCGAGACCGTGCGATCACGGATGCGTACGAACCCGGCTCGACGATCAAAGTGCTGACAGCCTCCGCGGTGCTGGAGGACGGGCTGATGCGACCCGACGATAAAGTGGATGCCGAGCACGGGCATTGGAATCCGGAACCGGGGGTCCGTATCACCGATACGCATCCCTATGGTATTCTTACCTTTCGTCAAGCCCTGGAAAAATCGAGCAACATTTCGTTCGCAAAAATTTCCGACCGGCTCGACAAGCGTCGTTTCTATAAATATCTTCGCGATTTCGGAATCGGGAATTATACCGGTATCGACTTACCGGGTGAAGTCAAAGGCGTGCTGCACAAGCCTGCAAGTTGGCAGTCCAACTCCAAACGCTACATGGCATTCGGTTACGAGCTTACCGCTACGCCGATCCAAATGGCGGCGGCCTATGCGACCATCGCGAACATGGGCATCATGATGAAGCCCTACATCATTGCGAAACGCGAGGGTCCGGATGGTACCGTGGAGACGGAGCCACAGGAAATCCGCCGCGTCGTGAGCGAAGCGACCTGCCGAACGCTTATCGGTATGATGGAAGGCGTTGTCGATTCGGGAACAGCTACGCTGACGAAGATCAAAGGCGTCCGCATTGCCGGAAAGACGGGCACCGCACAGCAATTGGTGGATGGGCATTGGTCGAAGGAACATTACACATCGAGCTTTACCGGATTTTTCCCAGCCGAGAAACCGGAATATCTTATCAGTGTGATTTTGCGGTCGCCGCATAATGGTTATTATGGTGGCACGGTCAGCGGCCCGATCTTTCGCGAGATCGCGATGCATATCATGGATATGAACGGCACATTACCGGCCGAAGCGCGCGCGCAGCCGAAGGAAGTGAAGCCGCTCGTCGATGAAGGCGTGGTCGATATTGATGGTGCGCTGCTGAGCACACGCGAAGGCGGGGTGAGGGAAGCGTCCGATGTGCGCGGGCTTACCGTCGAATCGGGACGTTCGCTGCTTGAGAGTCAGGGGTTTACAGTTGTTGGTGCCAAAGATGGATCTGGTATCATTGGCAGAATAGAAAAGTGTAGTAGGGATACAGTTCGGTTCGTAATTGTGGACGATCGATCGTCCTCGAAAGCCATGCTAAACGATGCGCGCGCATCAGGCACATTAGCCACGAATGTGGTACCCGATATGGTCGGAATGCCGATCGCGCGTGCTATCGCATATGCATCTGCGAATGGACTGCGGGTCGTTGCAAACGGAACGGGAATTGTCAAACGGCAAATTCCGGCCGCCAATACAGCGATCGAACCATCGCAATCGAACGTGAGCCCTACGGTAACGCTCTTTGGTGAAGAACAATAGCAATTATGAATGATGAATTATGAAGGAGGTCTGTTCTCTGATAAATCATCTTAATTCATACTTACTAACGTGATCGCACCAGAGAAAGACGAGAGCGGAACACAAGCTTTCATCCTCGTTAAAGCGACGTTCTTTGAAAAATGAAATTCAGTGAGCTAATAAGCATGAGCAATCATGCGTGGAGCAGCAATGCTCCAGGGACCAGCAATGGTCCGCGGACTGTGGAGATCGGTCTCCTCGACTTCTTTGGAAGCGAGGAGGCCGATCTCTCGCAGCCGCGTTACGATTCGAGAGACGTCAAAGCCGGCGATGCTTTTTTTGCGATTCTCGGTTACGCAACAGACGGTCATAAATTTATTTCGCAGGCGATCGAGCGCGGCGCACGGACCATCGTGCTCGATGACGCCTCTGCATTTTCGCGGAAAGATGCGGAGCATTTCAATGTCAACCGAATGCTGGTAAAAAATGCGCGGCGCGCGTTGGCGTTTATTTCCGAAACCGTTTTTGGCAACCCGAGCACCAAGCTGCGGATGATCGGCGTGACCGGCACGAATGGGAAAACGACCGTCACCAATATCGTCAAACAACTGCTCGATGCACGCGAAGAAAAGACCGGCCTCATTGGCACGATCGGTATTACGATTGGCAGCCAGTCCATTGAAGCATCGCACACGACACCGGAATCACGCGATATATCGGAGTATCTCGCGCAGATGGTACGCGAAGGCGTCACGACCTGCGTCATGGAAGTCAGTTCGCACGCACTCGCGCTCGACCGTGTCGCAGCGCTCGATTTCGATATTGCGGCTTTTACCAATCTGACGCAGGACCATCTCGACTTCCATAAAACAATGGACGCCTATTTTGCGGCTAAGCAGACACTCTTCAATAATTTAAAAGATACGGCCGTCGCGGTGACAAATGCCGACGATCCGCGCGGGCTTGAAATGGTCGCGAATACGATCGCAAATTCTCATACGTATGGGATTCAGCGAGGTGCTTCGGATATTCCTGCCGATCTTTTTGCATCGGAGATAAAGCTTTCCGTGGGCGGCACAGAGTTCTGGATTCAGAAACGATACTCAGAGGAGCGCGCGCTGGTACGCACCAATCTCGTCGGCGCATTTAACGTCGAGAATGCACTCGCAGCCATGAGCGCACTTTATTTCGGAGTCGAAGGATATTCGCTCGAAGTCCTGGCGAGCTTAATGCAAAACGTTCGCCCCGTTCGAGGGCGCTTCGAAACCGTTGCAGTTAAAAATGGCGCGACTGCTATTATCGACTACGCCCACACACCCGACGCTCTCGAACGCGTACTTTCGACTATTCGTAATTTACATCGAACGAGCAACTCTTCTGGAAAAATTATTACTGTCTTCGGCTGCGGCGGTGACCGCGATCATTCCAAGCGTCCGCTGATGGGGGCGATAGCTGCCCGTCTTTCGGACTATGCGATCATCACATCGGATAATCCTCGCTCAGAGGCTCCGGAGGCGATTGCTAATGAAATTTGGAATGGAATTCCCCCCTCAGAACGGCCCAAGGTTATAACAGAACTCGACCGCGCAGCCGCGATAGCACACGCACTCGGAATGGCTTCCGCAGGCGACGCCGTACTCATTGCCGGCAAAGGTCACGAGAATTATCAGATTTTCGGAACGCAAAAATTTCACTTCGACGACCGCGAGCAGGTCGAGAAATTTAACGAAAACTACTAAAATACCACAAAAATAGAGTAAAGAGTTTGAATTGGCGGGAGTAGTACGGCTATCGAATGCTGTTAGAAGAAGCCTGCACACTATAGTGTGGCTATGTAATATGGCCTGGCCGCAGAGGTTGGCGCGCAAATCAATGCAATGCTCGCGGGCTTATTGGTCGAGACTCTAATCCGTCTTTTTCACCCATTCTGTCAGAATCGTACGCATAAGTGAACCTTACAATTCAAGATCTGCTCTCCATTCCGTATGAGCACGAGGATGGCGTGAAAAATTTGGACCTCGCCCGAACGTTTCGTGACGTTTCGACCGACTCCCGGACGTTAAAGCACGACGATCTTTTTGTTGCTATTCGCGGTCAAAAGTTCGATGGGCATCAGTTTCTGGAGAGAGCAACAAAGGAAGGGGCGCTGGCAGCGATCGTCGATGAAACGTGGTTTCGAGGGCGGCACGGAAAGCGAACGCCGCTACCGGTAATCGTAGTGAAAAATACGATCGATGCCTTTGGTGCGTTAGCGAATCTATACCGAAAGAAATTCAATATCCCCATCATGGTCATTGCCGGATCGAACGGCAAGACGACGACCAAGGAAATGATTGCGCATGTGCTGAGCGGCACGCGCGGGGTCCTGAAGACCGAAGCGAATTATAATAACCAGGTCGGGCTGCCTCACATGTTGTTTCAGTTACGGGACGGCCATGAGATCGCCGTGCTCGAGATTGGAACGAACCATCCGGGAGAAATTGAGTGGCTTTGCAAAGTCGCCGATCCGACGCACGCACTTATCACGAATGTGGGGCGCGAACATCTCGAATTTTTCAAAGACTTGCGTGGTGTGGCGCAGGAAG
>DASZLH010000121.1:0-10448 GCA_035552495.1 Kapaibacterium sp. (SeqCode)
TATCGCGATAATAACGTTCGACGGGATATTCATTCGAGTATCCTCGTCCTCCGTGCAGTAAGACGGCATCGGATGCAGCTTTGCAGGCAGCTTCGGTTGAGAAATATTTTGCGACGGATGTTTCCAGCTTCGTTGGAAGCCCCTGGTCCTTCATCCAGGCTGCGCGATATACAAGCAATCGGGATGCATCGAGTGAGGCTTTCATTTCGGCGATTGCCGATTGTATCATTTCGAAATCGCAAATGCGCTGACCAAACTGCCGACGCTCGCGCGAGAACGCGATACAGGCATCCAGGCACGCCTGATGAACGCCGAGCGCTCCGGCTGCGACACCAAGCCGCCCAAAATCCAGCGCCGACATCGCGACTTTGAATCCATTACCTTCGCCGCCAAGCACCATTTCATTGCTTACAAAGCAATTGTTAAACTTGATATGTGCATGATCGCTTGCACGGTGACCAAGTTCTTGGCCGGGCATTCGAGTTCGTTCGATTCCATCCGATTCCAGTGGGACTAAAAATGCAGTGATGCGCTCATGTTGTTTCTTCGATTCATATTCCGGCCCATTCAATTTTGTAAAGACCACTGCAAGCCGCGCGATGTTCCCGTTTGTAATCCAAACCTTTTCTCCGTTCAGCGCATAGCCAGTCAATTGCTTTGTTTCAGAAAGAGTCAGCTTATTATTGCCTGGAATAGCTTCCCGACCTTCTATTCTACCGGCTTCGGTTCGAATGCTCGCCGCATCGCTGCCCGCCTCTGGCTCCGTCAGCGCGTAACAGCCGATGATCTCGCCACTTGCGAGCATGGGAAGAAATTTCTGTTTCTGCTCCGGAGTCCCCCAGGCATATATGCACTGCATGACGAGTGATGAATGCACGGTAAGAAATCCGCGAACGCTCGAACAGGCACGACCCAGTTCTTCATAGACGAGCGCTTGCGAGAGATGGTCCATTTCGCTGCCGCCAAATTCTTTCGGCAATGTCGACCCGAGCAAACCCAGTCGCGCCATCTCGGCAACGAGCGAGAGCGGCATTTCACCGGTTTCGTCCATTTCGCGGGCCATCGGAGCAACGCGTCCCTGTGCGAATTCTCGCGCAACATGTTGCCAGTGAAGTTGTTTATCGTTAAGAGAAAAGTCCATCAGTCTTGAATAACGGCAATACCTTCGATCTCGATCAACGCATCGTCTTCGAAGAGCGACGCGACTCCCACCAGCGTCATAGCCGGGAAATATTTTCCGAAATACGTTCGATAGACTTTGCCGATCTCCTTTAAATGCGCTGCGTAGGAATTCTTATCCGTCACAAAGATAAGCAGCTTGACGATGTCGCTCATTTCGCCATTTGCAGCACTCATGACGATCTGAAGATTCGCAAGAGCGCGATCGAACTGCCGGACTATATCGCCGGCATGGACGATTTTTCCCTGCTCATCGAATGCGACTTGCCCGGCAAGATATAATGTACGCCCATTGGTCGCCTCTATGGCATGAGCGTAACCAATTGGCTTGACGAGCGATAATGGATTGATAATGCTGTTCATAATGTAGCAAATGCATTCTCTGCCACTTGCGATGGGACGGTTGATTGCTTCGATAGCACTAAGGTGCCAGCGATAAAATCGTGCAACGCTCGCTTCTTCGAATTAAATGCGATTATGGTATAGAAAAGAGGCACTGCCAACGATACCAAACCCGAGAAATAACGTGCAGATGCTCGGGTAAAGCTGATACGACGTCCCTCCCTATCCGTCACACGCAGACCGACTGCTAATTTGCCCACTGTGGCTTGAAGTTTAGAACTCTCCATGAGCGCGGAATAAAGCCAGGAACCCACGAAAGCGATTACATAAATTACAATCAACCCTACTCGAAAAACATTCTGGTTGCCTGGGCGGGGAGCTGGAAAGCTACCCGAAATTATAGCAAGGATTACAATTAATATTGCTACTGCCGTACCGAAGACCAATTCATCCAACCATACCGCGAATATGCGCCGCCAAAAACCCGCATATAGTATGACGGTCGTTTCCATGTTCGGAATTTCTGAAATGGGATTCATCGTGTATTCCATAGGACATTATTCTAATATGCTGATTGACAATTATTATCTCCCTTCGAATTTCGGCTGGCGTTTTTGCGCGAACGCTTCGTGGAACTCCCGATGATCGCGCGATTGCAGCATGAGTGCTTGTGCGGTCGCTTCCTGCTCGATCGCAGAAAGCAAGTCCATGTTCCATTCATTATTGATGAGACGCTTGGTAAGGCCCAGCGACATTGTCGCGCTCGATGCAAGCCGTTCTGCGAGCGAAAGCGATTCGCCTTCGAGGTCGCCAAGCGGGACGACTTTGTTTGCAAGTCCAATCCGATAGGCTTCTTCGGCTTCCACTTTATCGCCAAGCATTAGCATCTCAGTTGCCCGCCCGAGTCCGACAACTTTCGGCAATAAAAAGACTGCACCCATATCGGCGGCGGTCAGCCCAACCTTTTGAAACAGGAATGCGATCTTTGCTTCATGCGCGAAAATACGGAAATCGCTGGCGAGTGCAATCACCGCGCCCGCGCCAGCCGCGATGCCATTAATTGCGGAGATTATTGGTTTTTCGAGCGTCCGCATATTGGTAATCAGTTCACCTGTCATGCGTGTGAATTCGAGCAGGCCTTTCACGTCGCGTTTCAACAGCTCGCCGATAATCTCATGAACGTCGCCACCCGAGCAAAACCCTCGGCCGTTTCCTTCGAGCAGGACGACTTTTACCGCATCGTTGCTACGAAGCAAATACATCAAGTCCGCGAGATCGCGATAAACTTTGAATGTGAGCGAATTCAACGTTTCGGGCCGCGCGAATTTTACGCGCGCGATACCGTCCGTTTCGGAATAGTAGAATGAATCGGTCTGCATAGGTATAGTCAGGACGATCGGCGAAAGAATTCGATAGTAAGTTCTGCGACTCGTTCCGGATAAAACTCCATTACGATGTGTCCGGTCTCGGGGAATATCAATAGCTCCGAGCGCGGAATAGTTTGCGCCATCGTCCGATGAATTTCGGGTGGGAAGAACAGGTCACGCTCGCCGGCAAGTAGCAGGGTCGGCGCTGAGATCGCTCTCAGCGATTCGAGGGGTTGATTAATATCGCATTCGGGCAGACGGAAATCATAAAAAATCTTCGCGAGCGTTGGGCCATAGGCCGGACCATAAACTTCACTCGCCTCTTCATAATATTTTTTTAGCTTTGAACTGAGCGACTCAGGATCTTTATAATATTTTCGCGATCCGACTGGTACCTGGTACGTTCCGGAATCGAGCACCATCGCTTGCACGAGTTGCGGAGTGTATCGTGCAACACGGAGCATGGCCATTGCTCCGGAACTCGCCGCGAGAAATCGTGATTGCTTCAAATTTAACTGGTCGCTTAATTCGATAATATCTCGCGAGATCGACTCGTGCGTCCATTCGCCGCTCTCATTTGTCGAGCGTCCATGACCGCGCAGATCGACGAGATAACATCTGAAATGCTCTGCAAGAATTGGAAGCAATGGATAAAATCGCGAACGCCCATTTGCGCTAAAATTATGCAGGCAGATGAGCGGCTCGCCCGATCCATGTTGCTCGACATAGAGTTTCGCCCCTTCTACTGGCACCTGGGAGCCAGCCCATTGTGATTTCGTTAATGTATTTTCGGTCATTAAAATGCTACGCATGCGCTCCGGCACGGTAATAGAAGTATGTATGGACAGCAGAGCTATTCTTAATCTAATTAGAATACTATTCCATTAGAATAAATATCGTATTTTCAGGAGCGAAGAGTTCTCTTCGCTTCTTTATTTCTGTCAGGGAAATTTATGGCAGTCGAAACAACACGTTTATCGAAGGAAAAACACGGCTTGCAGAAACTGCACGCGATCGAACAAAAAGTCGTTAGTTTTGAACGAAAAGTTCTCAACACACCCAAGGCGATCGTACGGGTTGAAAAGAAACTGATCGACTTTCCGTTTCGAAAATATTTTATCGGTCATAAAAAACCGGACCGAGCGAAATACCGTCCTAACTGGCGCGAGTGGCGAGACGATACCGTGACAATGTCATGGCTCGGGCAATCGACGGTGCTTATCAATTTTTATGGAACATGGATTATAACCGATCCGATTTTTGGCGAGCGCTGTGGGATTCATCTGGGACCGTGGACGGTCGGTCCGCGCCGGTTGGTCGCGCTGCCAATTCGGGCGGAGGATTTGCCGCCGCTCGATCTGATTCTGATTTCCCACGCTCACATGGACCATACCGATATTCCATCGCTTCGCAAAGTACGCAAAGCAAAACACACGGTCGTCGCAGCGAATACGAAGGATATATATTTACCCCTAAAGCTAAACGATGTTCAGGAGTTGGACTGGAATAATCAATTGGTTTTTCCCGATTTAGACGATCTTCGCATCGAAGCGATCGAAACGCGTCATGCTGGCTGGCGTATGCCGTGGGACCCGTGCCGATCCCGCAAGGAAAAAAATGGACGCAGCTACAACGCCTATCTCATCGAGAAACGCGATGCGAATGGCGAACTTCATGCGATCGTTTTTGGCGGCGATACCGGATACATTACAAGCTTCCGCAAAGTCGGCGATCGTATGCGCGCCGAAGGACATGAGATCGAGGCAGCGATTATGCCGATCGGTACGTATAACCCGTGGGTTGGAACGCATTGCAACCCAGAGCAGGCATGGCAAATGTGTGTCGAAATGGAGGCGCATTATATCGTGCCGGTGCATTGGAACACCTTCATGCAATCTTCGGAACCTCGTTATGAACCCATTCAATGGCTGGAGTCCGTCGTGGATAATCCTGATAATATTGCTTTCAGAGAGCATGGCAAAACATGGACTTTACAAAAGAAAAATATCGATAAAAGCAACCATCCTATTGGATCGAGATTAGAGGTTTTGTAACGGGCAGAAATTCCATTATACACAAGCGCAATTCCTTTTGATCGTAATTTTGTATCTTAGCAATCACTTATTACGTGGATACAATCGCTACTCCTTCTTTGCCGCCTCTTGTTTCGTTCGATACACTCGTTAAAGCTCCGTTAGACGGTCTTACACGCGAACTTCCCGAGCCAATTGCGCGACTGGATGAAGTCGCCCATAATTTGTGGTGGAGCTGGTCGCCCGAAGCGCGGCAATTATTCCGAGCTATCTCGGTCACGCTGTGGCGAGCGACCGATCACAATCCTGTCCGAATGCTTCGGTTGGTGACGCAGGACCGCCTCGAAAAAATCGCGCGCGATCCGAATTTTCTCAAACAATATACACACCTGCTCAAGTCGTTTGATCGTTACCTGACATCGGAGGATACCACGGTCGCGCATCAGTACGCACAGATTCATGATAAGAAGATCGCATATTTTTCTGCGGAGTATGGCCTGCACGGCAGCTTGCCGGTTTATTCCGGAGGCCTCGGGATTCTTGCCGGAGATCATTGTAAGACAGCAAGTGATTTAGGTCTCGATTTTCGCGCGGTGGGTTTTATGTATCCTCGCGGATATTTTGAACAGGAGATCGCAACCGATGGCGAACAGATAGCAGACTATAAGGAAATTTCCATCCCTGATGTGGCGATCGAGCGCGCATTTCTCAAAAGCGGTGAGCCCCTGATCGTCGCGCTGCCGCTGGAAAATCCTGCCGAGCCGCTTTATCTTCAGGTTTGGCTTGTCCGGTGTGGCCGCGTGAAAATTTATTTGATCGATTCCGATCTCGATCTGAATCAACCGTGGAATCGTGAAATCTCCACGAGGCTTTATGGCGGCGATCGAGAATATCGGTTGCGTCAAGAGATTGCACTTGGGATTGGAGGTGTCCGCGTGCTGCGCGCGCTTGGTATCGAGCCAGATGTATGGCATGCGAACGAAGGACATGTTGCATTCATGCTGTTGGAGCGATTGCGCGAAGCTGTGAAATCGGGAATGTCATTCGAAGATGCGAAAGCGTTTGTTCGAAGTTCGACTATTTTTACAACACATACCCCCGTCCCGGCTGGTCACGATGCATTCGACTTCGATATGATGGAGCGATATTTCTCCCACTATTGGCCAGAGCTTGGGATTACCAAAGAGCAATTCATGGATCTTGGCCGGCACTCCGGACCAGGTGGCGAGGCCTTTAACATGACGGCTCTTTCGATGACGCTGAGCGGGCATCGAAATGCGGTCAGCGTAAAACACCGTGAAGTGACCGCGAATATGTGGCCGGAATTCGTGACCGAGAAGACGAAACTTCTCAGTGTCACTAATGGTGTTCACATAGGGACGTGGCTGGCTCCTGAAATGGAGGAGCTTTTTACGCAAGAACTGGGAAAAGAGTGGGCCGCCAATCTTAACGATGACAAATACTGGGCAGCAGCGCGCGATATGCCGGATGCTGCCGTTTGGCAAACGCGCCAGATGCTGAAGACCAGCCTGTTCAGCTTTATAACCGACAGAGTTCGGCGCAAATGGCTTGCAGAAGGACTCGATCCATCGCTATTTGTAGCAAGTGGAATGCTGCTCGATCCCAGGATTCTCACCATCGGATTTGCTCGCCGCTTTGCAACCTATAAACGGGCTACGCTGATATTTAAAGATTTGGAACGTCTCAAAAAATTACTCAGCGACCCTCTGCGACCCGTCCAATTTATTTTTAGCGGCAAAGCACATCCCGCCGATGAAGGCGGCAAGCAAATGATCCGAGAAATTTGGCAATATGCGAAGGACCCGGAATTTGGCGGCCGTATTGCTTTCGTCGAGAATTATGGAATGCACGTTGCGAAATATTTGGTACGAGGCGTCGATATATGGATGAACAATCCGCAGGCTCCGCTCGAAGCATCCGGAACAAGCGGCATGAAAGCCGGCATCAACGGTGTACCGAATTTTTCTATTCTCGATGGCTGGTGGCTGGAAGGATGGAACGGTAAAAATGGCTGGGGACTCGAAGGCTCGGCCATCGACTACATTGCCGGCGTTCAAAATGAAGAGCAGGATCAACGCGACGCTGAAAAAATGTACGACACCCTTTCGAATGAAATTATTCCACTTTATTACGATAAGCAGATCGACGGCATTCCACACAACTGGGTGAAGGTCGTGAAGGAGTCGATTGCGACGATCGTGCCGAAATTTTCTACCGAACGAATGATGGGCGAATATATTAAGAGTCTCTATGTTCCCGCCAGTGCTCGCTAAAGCGTAGGGTCCAAAGTCAGTCTTTCACAACAAAATAAATTCGTTTGTCCTTAATGATACGAAATTTTTTATTCGATGTAGGTAACGTTCTGATTCATTGCGATCTGAAATTCGGGTCGAGCAGGATTGCCACGCGGTCCAAGCGTAGCGCGGAGAATATTCAGCAGGAGCTTATCGAACATCCTATTCTGAATGAATTCGATCTCGGATTGCATACTTCAGAAGCGTTCAATGCAAAAATGCAAGCATTGACTGGCTGGTGTGGATCGGTCGATGAACTCGAAGCGATTTGGCAAGACATGCTTTCGCCGGATGAAGACATGTTCGATTATATGGAATCGCTTGTTGAACGAGGTTATCATTCCTATATTCTCTCGAACTGCAATCCATTTCATACTCAATACATTCGTCAGAAATTTCCGGGAATAACCGCAACGCATGGCCAAATTTTCAGCAATGAATGTTCCCTGGTGAAGCCGGATGAAGCCATTTTTATTCATGCACAAACTACGTTCGGTATCGAGCCATCCGAAACATTCTTCATTGATGATCGGCTTGCCAATGTTCGCGCAGCAGAACGATTGGGCTTTGTGGGTTTAGTACATACTTCCTTCGAGAGCACAAAGCGAAAAATAGAATCGATGCTTTCAATTTAACGCGGATCGTATTTCTTCTCGATATTTTTTTTCGGTTTCGCCTTCGGTTTAAAATTATCGGGAAGGATCACTCCGTCCATTCGTTCTTTCGTACTTTTTTGATTGAGGAGTATGCGCCATTTCGTATTTACTTTAGCACCGATATGACGATATTTCGCTGGAATAGTGTCGCGGAATTCGTATCGCGCACCTTCTTTCGTCTGAACGTACCAGGTTCCAAGTCTCGTAACTTTAATGGTGCCTTTAATTGGCAGCGTCATGAAGACCAGGTCAACGGGATGCCTCTGTAAGTCCAGCCGTTCAACGACGCGAACGATGTCCCCCATCATACAGATCGACGCCATGCCTTTGGCCGGCTCCACAAGCAGCGATACATGCTGATCTTCCACACGCAGCCCGGCGATCATCGTCGAATCGCCGATAAGCTCGTAATTTTTTCCATCTTCACCAACCAGATACCAGCAGTTGCCTTCGATCGATGTGTGCTTCATCGTGCCGGCAACGTTGAAGGCCTGTGCAGAAGCCGCAGCCGCGATAAAAGAGAAAATAATGGGCAATGCCAAGTGTAGTTTTTTCATTCGAGTAATATTGATAATATTTCTGTGTACCTAATGAATTACGGAAATAATAGCGTAGAGGTTTCCAGGTGATCGGGAATATATTCCACCTAATTTTCGATATAATAGCAGCTACGATTGAATTTCATCATTGCTAACTATGGCACACGAACGATTCCAAAACGAACTACCTCCGAAAGAAGATTGGGGCGAGCGCATTTACACGCGGCCCGAATTGCAATATCCCGACGAACTGAATGCCGCGGCAGAACTCCTCGACCGCAACGTAGCAGAAGGCCGAAGCAACCGGCCAGCCATCTTTTATAAAGATCAGATCATTAATTATGGTGAGCTGCTTGCGGGCGTGAACAAAATGGGCAACGCGCTGAAATCACTCGGAGTGGGAAAAGGCGATCGCGTGATGCTGCGGTTTCCGAATACGCCGACGGCAGTAACGGCATGGCTGGCGACCCTTAAAATTGGCGGCGTAGCCGTCACGATCATGCCCATGCTGCGTGCCCGGGAAATTAGCTACCGCGCGAACGATGCCGGGTGCAAGGTCGTCCTTTGCGATGCTGCGAGCATCGACGAAGTTCGAAAGGCCGAGCCCGCGATGGATACCGTCGAGAAAATTTTAATATGCGATGGCGTGGACAGCGATTACGACAGCTTCGAATCGCATTGCCAGAATGCATCATTGACACTTGCACCCGAAAAGCTTTCGCGTTACGATCTTTCGCTGATTGGCTACACTTCTGGCTCGACGGGCGATGCCAAGGGTACGGTCCATTTTCAGGACGATGTTCTTGCAATCGCCGATGGATATGCTCGCAACATTCTTGCGCCGACGCAAGAGGATATTTTCGGCGGCCATCCATCGCTGGCCTTTACGTTCGGCTTGGGAGGCTTGCTTGTTTTTCCATTTCGATTTGGCGCGAGCACGGTGCTGCTCGATCAATTCACGCCGGAAAATATGCTGAAGACGCTCGCGCGTTATAAATGCACTCTTGGCTTCTGCGCGCCGACGTGTTATAATATGATGATGCGGCTCGATGAGAAGAGCGAATACGATCTATCGAATCTCCGTCTGGGAGTTAGCGCCGGCGAGACATTGCCGAAGCCCATCTACGATAAGTGGAAAGCAAAATATGGTATCGACTTGCTCGATGGTATTGGCTCGACGGAAATGCTGCATATCTTCGTCTCGAA
This sequence comes from Kapaibacterium sp. (SeqCode), assembly GCA_035552495.1. GTDB lineage: Bacteria > Bacteroidota > Ignavibacteria > Palsa-1295 > Palsa-1295 > PALSA-1295. The sequence goes on from DASZLH010000121.1 coordinate 9,638, forward strand.
CCGTCCGGGTAACGTGCGGGGGGGCGCGACCGGCAAACCTGTTCCAGGTTACGAAGCAAAAATCATCGACGAAACAGGCCGCGATCTTCCGCCGAACGAGCCGGGACTCATCGCCATCAAAGGCCCCACCGCGTGCCGCTATTGGAACAAACCGGAACGCCAGCGCGCTTATGTTATGAATGGCTGGAACGTGCCCGGCGATGTTTTTACCATGGATAACGACGGTTACTTTTATTACCAATGCCGCAACGACGATCTTATTATCACGGGTGGCTACAATGTATCACCGCCCGAATTGGAATCGGTCATTAACGAGCATCCGGCCGTCAGGGAATCTGCTGTCGTCCCGAAGCCGGACGATCTGCGCGGCTCGATTGTAAAGGCCTATGTGGTATTGCAGCCAGGGACACTTGCACCGGGAGCGGGTGCAGAACCTCATTTGGTAAAAGACATTCAGGATTTCGTCAAACGCGAGTTGGCACCATACAAATATCCGCGAGAAATAGAATTTATCGACGCCCTCCCCCGGACAGATACCGGGAAAGTCCAGCGATTTGTACTTCGGGATAGAGCGAAGTTATCCGTCTGATCTCTGATTACCGAAGAATGATTATCCTTGAAGTTATTGCAGTGAGCGGAGTCCGAATTCTCAAATAGCGGATACCTTCTCCACTGTTATACGAATCGGAGAGATCGAGTGTCACGGATTGCTCTCCTGTTGCGCCATCAAAAATAAGTGGCACAGAATGCAATCGTTCTCCGAGTTCATTGTATACTTCAAGCACTCCGTCATTGTGATAATTTTGCCCGA
>DASZLH010000122.1:0-5078 GCA_035552495.1 Kapaibacterium sp. (SeqCode)
TTCCGTCGATACCAGAGCGCAAGTCGTGGCCGGTAACTTAAACTGGTTAACGCGAATTACCGGCAGCACTCCGGAAATTATGTCCATCCGAAACTATGCCGTCGAGCGTGGGATGATGTTTACGGAAGCCGACGCTCGAAACGGACGAAAAGTTTGCCTGCTCGGCAAGACCGTAGCCACCAGTCTTTTTGGCGATCAAGACCCTGTCGGTCAGGTTATTCGTATTAAGAATGAACCCTTTACTGTCATTGGGCTTCTGAAGGAGAAAGGCTCGAATGGATTCGGCCAGGACCAGGACGATAACATTCTCGCACCGTTTGCGACCGTTCAGAAACGTGTCATGGGCATTACCTGGCTCGAGGATATTTTTGTAAGCACGGTTTCGACCGATGTGACCGAAGCCGCAATTCAGGACGTAACCCATATTCTTCGAGGGCAGCATAAATTGCAGCCAACGGACCATCAGGATTTTCGCGTGCGTTCGCAGGTCGAGATGGCCGAAGCCGCCCAGCAAGCTACTTCGACCATGACGAACTTGCTCAGCATGGCCGCAATCATTTCACTGCTCGTTGGCGGTATTGGCATTATGAATATCATGCTTGTTAGCGTGACGGAACGGACGCGAGAGATTGGGATTCGCAAGTCGATCGGCGCGAAGCCATTTAATATTTTATTCCAATTCTTGACCGAAGCTGTGACGCTTAGCCTGGTCGGAGGCAGTATTGGAGTCATCGCGGGATTTGCCGCAAGCTCGGTCGTGTCGAATCAGAATGGCTGGACGGTCATTATTTCTCCGTCAGCGGTCGGGATGGCCTTTAGCGCAGCTACATTTGTCGGAGTTTTCTTCGGCTGGTACCCTGCCCGGAAAGCAGCCCGTCTGAATCCCATCGAGGCGCTCCGGCATGAGTAAAACATTCATAGATTATGTGAATGTAATCTCACTTTTTGTGTCGAACCCAACCTTTATTCTACTCGTTCGTCAGCCGCGCTATCTAGGGCACAAGATATGACGAAAGAGCAGGAAATCGCACGGAGGCGCACGTTCGCCATTATTTCGCATCCCGACGCGGGAAAGACGACGCTTACGGAGAAATTTCTTCTATATGGCGGAGCCGTCCAGCTTGCCGGTTCCGTGACTGCTCGGAAGAACCAGCGCGCTTCGACTTCCGATTGGATGGAGCTCGAACGCAAACGCGGTATTTCGATCAGCTCCACGGTCCTGCAATTCGATTATAATGGCTATCGAATCAATCTTCTCGATACGCCTGGCCACCAGGATTTCTCTGAGGATACCTATCGCGTACTGACGGCGGTCGATGCAGCAGTGATGGTGATCGACGCTGGAAAAGGTATCGAGACACAGACGAAGAAACTCTTCGAAGTCTGTCGACGGCGCGGCGTGCCGATCTTCACGTTTATGAACAAGCTCGATCGTCCCACGCTCGATCCGCTTGCACTGATCGACGAACTCGAAAGCGTGCTGGGCATTCATGCTTATCCGATGGTCTGGCCGCTTGGAACAGGGTTCGATTTCAAAGGCGTCTTCGATCGCCGAACCAAAGATGTGCATCTTTTCGAGCGTACCATTGGTGGAAAGTATCGAGCGCCAGTCTCCATCCACGGAATTGACGACGGTTTTGTAAAAAGCCAATTAAGCGAGTCTGCCTACTCGCAGGTAATCGAAGAACTTGCAATGCTCGATGGCGCCGGCGCCGCATTCGATTCGGAAGCAGTGCTCTCCGGTAAACTAACGCCAGTTTATTTTGGTAGCGCTTCGAATAATTTCGGCGTGCAGTTATTGCTCGATGGATTTTTGGAGTTCGCTCAAGAGCCTGCTGCACATGAGTCTGCCGTAGGGGAAGTCAAACCCGAAGACGACTCATTCTCGGGCTTCATCTTTAAAATTCAGGCGAATATGGACCCGCGACATCGAGATCGCATCGCCTTTCTGCGGGTATGCTCCGGTGTTTTCGAGCGCGATATGATGGTGCATCATTCTCGCACTGGAAAAAAAGTTAGGCTTTCGAACTCCGCAAAACTCTTCGGCCAGCAACGCGAAACCGTCGATGAAGGTTATCCGGGTGATATTATCGGGCTGGTCGGTAATGGCGCGTTTGGTATTGGCGATACACTTACCGAAGATGCGGCGATCGTCTATAGCGAAATCCCCCGCTTCGCGCCGGAGCACTTCGTCTTCATCCATAATCCAGACACTTCGAAGTACAAGCAATTCCGGGATGGACTCGACCAGCTTTTGCAGGAAGGTGTCGTGCAGTCATTTCGTCCGAAGAATAGCGCAAGCGCGATTGTCCTCGGCGCAGTCGGGCCGCTGCAATTCGAAGTAGTGCAGGCACGCTTAGAAAGCGAATACGGTGCGCCATCCCGCCTGGAAGATGCGACGTGGAAATTGATGCGATGGGTTTCGCCGGAAATCTCTTACGAAGAGCTAACACGGAAAACACTGCCGCTCGGCGCCGTCATCGCCGAAGATCGCATGGGCGAGCTCGCCATTCTTTTCAACAGCGAATGGGGCCTGCAAGGATTTATCGAGAAGAACAAAGATATCGCACTCTCGGATATTCCCTTTCGGGATGCGGCTGTTGTGGCGGACTAAAGAAACCGGATTGCCGCAATGGCAGTTGTCTAATTCGTGGATCGAACACTCCCCATAGAATTTTCCGAAGAAGAGTACTCCGAGATTCATCGCGAAGCAAGCCATCGCGGTATGTCGGATGAGGAATATGTTAAGTCTACCCTAAAAACTAAACTCAAGTTACACCAGCGTTCCGATGAAGAAATTGGCGCCTATCTTCGTGAGAAACACCACGAACTCTATAAACGATTGAGTTGATGAGATTTCCGTCTGAGGATTTTGTCATCAGTGAGCAGCAGAGAATAATAGACGATGTGGGAGGCCTTCACGGTATTCGCGATCTTCATCTCCTTCGCTCCGCGCTAGGGCAACCACTCCAATCATTCGGAGGAGAAGACCTTTACTCGGACATTATCTCTAAAGCTGCGGCCCTCGGCTATTTTCTAATTAAGAATCACCCATTCCTCGATGGAACAAACGAATCGGCCACGAAATGATGGAATGGGTTCTCATCGCCAACGAGTATGCGATGGAAGCTTCTGAGAACGAGCAGGAGTCAATCATTCTATCAATTGCTTCTGGCGAAATGAAATCAGAAGAATTAACCAAGTGGCTCCGAGCACATTCACATCCAGTGAACTGACGTTTTTCTATTTGTAGGAAGTTAGAAATTCCTCGATTATTTTCTCAAACTTTGGTGTATCTTTCAACGGAAGCTCCAAATGATCGCAGTTCTCGAAGTCGAGAAATCTCTTTCGAGCAATTGGAATTTTATCTACCATCGGCTTCAATTCGCTCGTTAAAATATACTGCTCCTTCCATGCAATACGAGCAAATGCTTCGTATTTTTGCTGCATGTCATACCTCGATCACCTCTTTTCGTTAGAGGGTAAAGTTGCAATCGTGACCGGTGCGTCGCGCGGACTCGGCCGAGCAGCTGCCATTGCTCTGGCCAGCGCGGGCGCAAAAGTTGTACTGGTCGGTCGAGATGAAACAGCTCTTAAAGCTGTGCGTGCCGAGATCGGCGAAGATCACTCCTATCCCGTTATTGCCGATGTGACCGACCCGGCAAAGACAGTGAAAATCATTACTTCGACCATCCAGCACTGGGATCGCCTCGATATTCTCGTCAATAATGCTGGGATTATTCACCGCGCTCCAGCGATAGATTATACTGCTCATGATTGGTATAATGTCATCGATACCGATTTAAATGCTGTGTTTAGTTGGTCGCAAACGGCGGGTAAAGTTATGATCGAGCAAGGCAGCGGGAAAATTATCAATATTGCTTCGCTGTTGTCGTTTCAGGGTGGATTGAATATCGCGGCGTATGCAGCAGCGAAAGGCGGCGTCGCTCAACTCACGAAATCGCTCGCGAATGAATGGGCTAAATACAATGTGAATGTCAACGCCATCGCGCCAGGCTACATGCTGACCGATGCAACCGCAGCACTTCGCTCGAATGCGGAACGAAGCAAGCAAGTCTTTTCGCGGATTCCAGCAGGACGTTGGGGTGAACCGGACGATCTCGCCGGAGCCATCATCTACCTTGCCTCCTCCGCGTCCGATTACGTGAATGGCCATATTTTGGCAGTCGATGGCGGATGGCTGGCGTATTAAGCAAATATGAAATATGAAGTATGAAATATGAGAGTGATTAGCCTACCATTTTAATTTTCATATTTCAGGCTTCCAATTTATGATTTCATTTCATCTTCTTAATCTTTAATGTTTCAAATTATGGTTCAGGCAAATTGGCTTTTTCGAAATACGGCAGCGTCTAAAGGTCGAACGATCACGATCACGCCGGAAACTTCAGCTTTCAAGGCCATTCATGCCGGGCGCATTGTCCTCGATCGCGCAACCCCTAAAGCATCCGGCAAGAATGAAGGGCGAGAAACTACGTTGCTCTGCTTGCATGGATCAGGCCGAGTAAAAGTTGGAAGTGAAGAATTTGAATTGAATAAATTCGATGGGATATACATCGGCCGAGGCGAAGCGTTTGAAGTCTCGACGGATAATATTATCGACATTGTCGAGGCATCCGCGCCGACCTTGAAGTCGCACCCGACACATTATGTGGATTTCGAGAGCGAAGTAAAAAACAGCGATTCACTGACACTGCATGTGGGAGTCGAGCCATATTACCGCGACATCCATAAAGTGCTTGCGGAGAATGTCGAAGGCTCGCGGCTACTTATGGGTGTGACCATGTCGAAGCCGGGCAACTGGACCTCCTGGCCGCCGCACGAACACGCCGCAACGCGCGAGGAACTCTATCTTTTCTTCGATATGCCGCGTCCAGGTTTTGGAACGCAGTTTATCTATTCGAATCTGGAAAACCCGGAGTTCGTGCAGCCGGTGTATGAAAACGATGCAGTAACGATCGTCGAAGGATATCATCCTAACGTCGCCGCGCCTGGATATCCTATTAATTTCTGCTGGGTATTGTGTTCGCTGGAAGATGACTCGTGGCGCACGCTCG
>DASZLH010000123.1:0-3000 GCA_035552495.1 Kapaibacterium sp. (SeqCode)
CGTCTATCCGCGTCGGCACGTCGCGCATTTGCACATCGGCGGTGCCTTTATGCAGGTCGAATTTTCGCACATCGCGGACGACGCCGAGGTCGTTATTGTAGACCGTCAGCGCTACCGATTGTCGGTCGTTATCTTGTGCGAAGAGCGATGTTGTAAAAAAAAGAGAGGTGACCAAAAGAAGAGGGTTGACAATACGATATTTCATACGCATAGCAATAGTGAGAGCAGTATAAAGTTGCTCTATAGTGCGAGACGGTGTGGGGAAGAGAATGTTACGATCTGTGAATCGAAACTACACCTCGGCGAGGTATTGATGCACGAAACTAATCGCCATCGCTCCCTCGCCGACGGCGCTGGCGACGCGGTTCATTGCGCCGGCCCGCACATCCCCTGCGGCAAAAATACCTGGGCAGCACGTTTCGAGTAAATAGGGATCGCGTTTGAGGCTCCAGGCCGATGCGAAGCTAGCGGCCGTCATAAGATCGCGCCCGGTAACGATGAAGCCGCGCTCGTCTTTCAGCACATTGGACTGCACCCAGTCCGTATAAGGCCTTGCGCCAATAAAAATAAATAAAGCGGCTGCCGGCACGATGATTTGGCTTCCATCGCTTGTTTGAATGACTAATTCCTCCAAATGTTCCGTGCCGCGCGCTTCGATGACATCGGCTTCGGGCAACACGGTAATAATCTCCGACTTCTCGATCTGATCGATCAGATACGAGGACATTGTGGAAGTAAGATCTTTTCGCCGAATAATGATCGTGACTTTCGATGCAAATTTCGAAAGATACAGAGCCGCCTGGCCGGCGGAATTACCGCCGCCGATAACATACACATCTTTGCCTTTCGTCTGCGCGGCTTCGATTGTCGCGGCACCGTAATAGACGCCTGCTCCGGTAAGTTCTGCGACTCCTTTTGTTTCGAGCTTCCGATACGAGACGCCCGTCGTGATAATGATCGTCCGCGAATGGATCTCCGCACCATCGGCCAATTTTACGGTCTTATACGATCCGGCGCCTTCGATGGCCAGCGCTTCCTGTGGCGAAAGAAACTCGGTGCCGAATCGCGTTGCCTGTGTGACTGCTCTTCGTGTAAGTTCGGCTCCACTAAGTCCTTTCGGAAAGCCCAAATAATTTTCTATTTTCGAACTCGTGCCAGCTTGTCCGCCGGGTGCTTGTTTCTCGCTGAGAAGCGCCTTGAGTCCTTCCGTACCCGCATACACAGCGGCCGCCAGCCCTGCCGGACCGGCGCCGATAATAACGACATCGTACATATTGGACCGTGCAGTCGGTTGCAAGCCAAGTTTTTCTGCAAGCGCGCGCAGTTCCATGTTCGTCGCAAGCGTTCCATCCTCGAAGAGCAGCGCCGGCAGCGATGATGCAGTGAGCGCATTGAGGTCCATCAACTCTTTCGCTTTTGGATGGCTTTCGACATCGAGCCATTGATAGGGAATCAGATGGCCGGCAAGAAATTCCTTGATCGCGTGGGACTTCGGAGAAAATTGATAACCCAGGACGCGTACGGTCGGGAATTCCGGTTTGTTCGTTGCCTTCCAATCGTCGAGCAATTCATCCAGGACGGGATAGAGTTTCTCTTCCGGCGGGTCCCACGGTTTCACGAGATAATAATCGAGATCGACTTCGTTGATCGCCTTGATCGCAGTGTCGGTGTCCGAATAGGCGGTGAGCAGCATACGCTTCGCATCCGGAAAAAACTCTTTCGATCCTTCCAAAAATTCGACGCCCGTCATGCGCGGCATGCGCTGGTCGGAAATAAAGAGCGCGAGTTCTTCGCCCGTTCGTTTTAACTCTTTGAGGCTCGCGAGCGCTTCGGTGGCATCATCGGTGCTAAGAATACGGTATTCGGACTTATACTTCACGCGCACATCGCGCGCAAGCGCCCGCAGGACTTGCGGATCGTCGTCGATCAAAAAAATTACGGGGAGCTTCATCGCGTTCGGACTTATCAGGTTTGAAGTCGTGGGAAAGAAACGAGAAATTCCGTGCGTCCAGGCCGGGAGTTTACGTCGATCGTCCCTTTATGAAGCTGAATGACCTTCTGAACGACATCGAGGCCCACGCCGGTGCCTTCGCCAACGTCTTTGGTAGTAAAAAATGGATCGAAAATTCGTTCGAGATTTTCGGGTGCAATGCCCGGTCCGCTATCGATCGCATTAAACACCACTTTGCCATCGAGGGCGAAGGTCTTAATATCGAGTTCGCCACCACTCTTCATTGCGTCGATGGCATTGTCGATAATATTGGTCCAGACCTGATTGAGCTCGCCCGGAAAGCCAGAGATGAGAGGAAGATCGTTGGCAAGGTAATCTTTTACCTCCACGCTATTTCGCCGTGCCTTATATTGCAGCATCGTAATCGTGTTTCGAATACCTTCATTGATCTGCACTTCCTGCATATCCTGCACCTGGTCCATGCGCGTATAGCTTTTGACAGACTGCACTAAGTCCGAGATGCGCTTTGCCGCAGTTCCAATTTCATGGATAGCCTTCTCGGCCTGGAGGCGTTCTGCGAGCCATTCGATGAGCGGACGAAATGCCCGCTCGGAGACGGCCTGCTTTATGCCATCGAGGTCCCGAGTACTAATATCGAAATCGGTAAACGTTTCGGCGCAATCGGCCGTGATATTATTGTTCTCCAGCCAATTCATCACTTCTTCTTCCAGGCGCTTCCGTTCGAGCAGCGGCTTTCGTTCGGGAGATTTTTTTCCGGCTTTTTCAAGAATGGGATCGAGGCAGGAAAGCTCCGGTGCCGTGAGGTGAATCGAGGTAATTGTCTGCAAACTTGTGAAGAGCGAACCGTTCGTCTGCCGGAGTTCGTCGGCGCTTCGGACGATCGCGGCCGCCGGATTATTCAGCTCGTGCGCGAGACCTGCCGAAAGCTTGCCAAGTGACATGAGCTTCTCGTTCTGGAAATGGAGACCGGTGAAATGGCGCGCGCGATCGATCATCGCATGTATAATGACGCCGGTAAGTTCGTAATT
>DASZLH010000124.1:0-6430 GCA_035552495.1 Kapaibacterium sp. (SeqCode)
GAATTGCTCGACGCATTACAACAGAAGGGTGTGAAGATCGCAAAGGTCACGCTGCACACCGGCCTCGGAACATTCCGTCCTGTCGAGTCCGAAGATATTACGCAGCATAAAATGCACGCGGAGTATTTCGAGATCGACGAAGCGAATGCTGCGATAATCAACGAGACGAAGCGGACCGGGAAGCGATGTATCGCGGTCGGCACAACGACTGTCCGTACACTTGAAACTATCGCAAATCCCGATGGATCGGTCCGAGCCGGTTCGGGAATGACCGATATATTTATATATCCGCCGTACACATTCAAAGTCCCGGACGCAATTATAACGAATTTTCACCTTCCGCAATCGACGCTGCTTATGATGATCTCGGCATTTATGGACGAGCGCTCGTCCATGGACGAGCGGAGCATCGTGGGCGATGCGCCGTCCATGGGGCGAGAATTTTTGCTTGAATGTTACCGTCATGCCATTCAGGCGGAGTATCGCTTTTTTAGTTATGGCGATGCGATGCTGATCTTATAGAACGTCATGCGCATTTTTGCACTCTCGTTTATGCTTATCGCTGCGATCGGTAAAACAGCATTGGCGCAGCAGGCGGTCTTTAATGTTCCAAGTCAGGATATTCTTTCTCCGGGTCAAATTTATGGTGAGATCGATGTGCCATTTCGCATCGAGGAACCCCGCTATACTGCCATTACTCCACGTGTTGTTATTGGATACGGCGGTCATTTCGAAGGAGGTGTAAATGTGCCTGGATATATTACACCTGGCGATAAATTATGGACAGCTATTCTTACGCTGAAACACTGCAACGCGCTCGACGATAGTGGGAGTTGGACATTGACGGAAGGCGCGCACCTGTATTTACCCGTTACAAAAGGTCCGAGTGCTGGAGTATTCGGGTACATCATGAGCGGCAAGAAATTTTCGAATGGTATTCGGATCGCAGGTGGAATCTATGGCGCGACGAAGGCCACAACCGGAACGAAGCATGAAATCGGCGCGCTCGGCAGTGTTGAAATTCCGTTAAATTCCTGGCTTACGATCGCTGCTGACGGATATTCCGGCGCCAATGCGTTAGGGTATATTTCGTCGGGCGTTTTTATTTTTCCTGTTGGCAACATTGCAATTTTTGCTGCATACCAATTCTCCAACATATCCGCCACTAACAATGCATTTCTCTTCGTATTGGGCAATACGTTTTAGGATTGCACGCATCCGAATTGTTGAGAAATAGATAAACTTATTGGCAATTTCTCTCTCCTGTCCCTTGTTTCTTCGTCCTCCTCGTTTTGCAATTTTTTTGTAAAAAATTAGGATTCTTCGTTTCTTCGGAACCGCTGCATGAAGTTCATTCTGATTCTTGTCCTCAATCTCGGCCTCGTTGGGCTGTTTATTTATCTGTTACGGAAGAAGAACCTGCTCTCCTACATGGACAGCGGGAAATGGTGGCTGACCTGGCTCTCGATCGCCATCATCACGCTGATGGATGAGTTGACATCCGTATTCTACGTTCCGGCGGAATCCTATCTCATTGTCGGTGTTTCGGCGTTCGTTTTTATCATTGCGACGTCCGTGCTTATGCGATTCATTTCAAGCCGAATGGTCGAGATCGCGCATATCCTCGAACATCACGGCATCCGCGGCGGTGGCGTCTATAGCTTCAGCTATCTCGTCCTCGGGCCAACGATGTCCTTTACGGCGGTGGCCTCGATTTTGGTCTCTTACATCCTCACGGCTGCAATATCAACCGTCTCCGCAGTCTACAATGGGATGTCGTTTTTCTCCGTCCCGCCAGTTCTCACCTATTTGATGATGTTCGCAGTTATTTGGGCCGTAGCGGGTTTGAATATCTTAGGAATCAAAGAGAACGCTCGCTTCACGTTCCTTATCTTTATCGCGGCAGCAATGGTATTGGCCACGCTGATTGTTTCGGCCGTACTGTCACCCAGTCCCGGACAAGTTGCCGTGGCAACTCATGGGGTACATACCGTCTGGTCGGGAGTTTCCCAGAGCTTCGCCGGTGGTATTAACTTTCTCATCTTCGGATTGGCAAGCGTGATCCTTGCATATTCGGGGATCGAAAGTGTCATCCAAACTGCCGGATTAGTCAAAAGTTGGAAGGACATTCGAAAGGCATATATCTTTCTCGCATGGACCGTCGGCATCGTAACTCCGCTTATCACACTGCTGGTGCTTACGCGGACGGACATCAATGTCAAAGTCCACGAGAACGATCTTATCACCTATTTTGCGACGGTGATTAATGGGCCGGTATTCGGCTATATTGTTGGCGGTCTTGCGAGTTTTACCCTCATTATGGCCGTGAATACCGCATTCGTAGCATCGAGTGAACTGCTCGAACGCGTAGCGCACCGCTATGGCTTCGGATGGTTGATTAAAACGAATAAAGCCGATTCGCTGGTTCGGATTCATATTATCAATGCCACGCTCTTTAGTGTTATCATAGCGGTCACGGCGGGCAGCCAGGAATTGCTCGCGCACATGTATGCGGTCGGCCTCGTAGCGAGCTTTACCATCAACATGGGATCGCTAGTGTATTACCGCTACTCTCGCGGCAGTGAGGAAATTCCGGATTACCATACTTCACGCACGGGGACATTTATCATCTTTCTCATCCTTCTTTCCGTCTTTGTATTTATTGGTTTCCATAAGTGGCAAGGTTTCCTCTTATGGGCAGTCGCGGTTACGATTTTTCAAATTATTGGATTTCGAGTTGCGAAACGTCGCGCGCCGGAAATCCAACAATTCCGTAAGACCGATAGCCCTATGGAATTGCTCTTCCGAATGGCGGAAGCGGATGAGAACGCTCCATTTCATATTTATTTTCGTCGGCAGCAGGATACAACACCGCTCGTCGAGGATGCCAATGTGGCGTATATTACTTTTTATTCGCCGCGTTCGGGCTCGCCGGCCAAGCTCGGCACGAACCATTACTTGCTGACGATCTTTCGAGAATCGCTGGCGCGCCGGCTAATGTCGCTCATCTTTATGCTGCAATACGATTTTCCAGATCGTAATATTGTGCTGCATCTCGGCTGGCCGACCTCGAGCTGGGTCGATCGTTTTTCGACGGGAGTCATGGTCTATTCGATCATGCGGTTGCCGCGGCGCTTTCCGGCATACAGTTTTGTGATCGAATACAAAGGCCTTGAAGCCAAGGCGAAAGAAGTATCTCAGATCGAAGCTAAACCGTAAACAGATCGATGGCAGAACGAGACGTCGCAGTGATCGTGGCAGCCGGTGGCACCGGAAACCGTTATGGTAAGGCCAAACAGTTCGAGTTTCTCGGAGATATTCCGATCTATCAATATGTTGTCCGCACCTTCTCGGCCATCGAGCCGGTCCACTCGGTTATTCTTGTAGGAAGGGAAGGGGACGTGCCAACGCTTCAGCAGGGACTGCACGAACTGAACCCTCCGGTCAACTGGAAAGTCGTGGCAGGAGGTGAGACCCGTCAGGATTCTGTCGAGCGCGGTCTTCGAGCGGTGCGGGACATCCAGGATATTTCGATCGTCCTCGTTCACGATGTTGCGCGCGCGCTGGTCGACGATACGATTGTTTTATCGGTCATCGGAGCGATCCGCGAGTATGGCTCCGCGATCGCCGGGATCAAAGTCGTCGATACGCTGAAGCGGGTGATCGAGCATGAGATTGTCGAGACGGTCGCGCGGGAGAGCCTGTGGCGCGCGCAAACGCCGCAGGGTGCGCGTCTTCCGCTGATGCTCGCCGCGTTCGAGGAAGCCCGAAAATCCGGATACCAGGGGACCGACGAAGCCGAACTGCTCGAACGCATCGGCGAGCAACCCCGGCTCGTTGAAGGCAGCGAACTGAATTTCAAGATCACGTATCCGGCCGATCTGGAACGGGCGAGGTTTCTTCTTCGAAATCAGACGACGAAGCGGATATAATAGGGAAATTGTTCAGCCAGACACATCCTATTCTGACAAAAAAATATTTAACGATTTCGGGATAGCCTGTGTTATGTGTGTCCTTCAGAAGCCCAAGTAGGATGGTATTCTGGAATTAGGATTGTGATTACACATACGAAATCACTCAAAAACGAAAATTAGGATTTAATGGTCAGTCTTGTTTTTGTCATTATCGTCAGTTATTTAATTGGCTCGATACCATTCGGTATCATCATCTCCAAACGCTTTCGCGGCTTCGATATTCGTACGAAGGGCTCCGGGAACATCGGCTCGACGAACGCCTTTCGCGTGCTCGGCTGGAAATTAGGTCTGCTCGTTCAATTGCTCGATCTTGCAAAAGGCCTTGGCGCTGTTCTCATCGCTACCTATTTTTTCCAGGGACTTCCATTCCATAATGCGACACCATTTCAGGACCTTACTGTTTTTCGCCTGATCGCGGGCGTCGCGGCTGTTCTCGGACATGTGTACACCGTCTTTGCAGGGTTTCATGGCGGAAAAGGGATCAGCACCGCGGCTGGAATGCTGATCGGCGTCGCGCCAGTCGAAGTGGCGGTCGCTGTTGGTATTTTCCTGCTCGTGTTATTTGCGAGCGGCTATGTGTCGCTCGGTTCGATCATCGCGGCGATCACCTTTCCTACAACGATGTTTCTTCGCGAGAATGCCTTCGGCGTCGAGATAACCGGATACCACACGCTCATCTTTTTTGCCATTGGACTCTCGCTGTTTTTGATCTACACACACCGAGCTAACATCGCGCGGCTGATCGAGAAGCGCGAAAACCGCTTCGAACGCCTTCGTTTGTTTAAGCGAGTCGCGGCCCGGCTTTAATAATCCGTTACTGTGCAGACCGCCGTTATCGGCGCTGGTGGATGGGGGACGACACTCGCGCGAGTGCTCGCCGAGCGCGGACATTCCGTCACCTTATGGGCGCGGCACTCGGAATACGCTGCCGAAATGCGCGCCACCCGCGAAAACCGCATCTATCTTCCCGGCATTGCGATCGAGGAGTCGATCGAGATTACGCACAACCCACACGCGCTCTCCAATAAAGAACTCTATGTCTTCGCGCTGCCCAGTCAGGCGACGCGCGAAGTTGCGACGGAGCTTTCCGATTCTATCTCGCACGATGCCGGAGTTTATATCAGCGCTTCTAAAGGCATCGAGCGCGAGACCCTGTGCTGCGTAACAGAAATTATATCGAGTGTGCTAGGTGTAGAATCTTCGCGAGCGGTCGCGCTTTCCGGGCCGAGCCATGCGGAAGAAGTTGCGCGGGGCGTCCCGACGGCAATCGTGGTCGCGAGCGAAGATAATGCAGTTGCGCGAGAAGTTCAGAACGCTTTTTTTCTGCCCTATTTTCGAGTCTATTCCAGTTCGGATGTTGTAGGGGTCGAGCTTGCGGGCGCGCTCAAAAATGTGATTGCGATTTGCGCGGGCATTACCGATGGCGCCGGATTCGGCGACAATACAAAAGCAGCCCTTATGACGCGCGGACTTGCAGAGATGCGACGCTTAGGCATCGCGCTGGGGGCCGAAGAGCATACATTTAGCGGCCTTGCGGGCTTAGGCGATCTGGTCGTGACGTGTTCGAGCCAGCACTCCCGCAACCGGTATGTCGGCGAGCAGATTGGCCGGGGCCGCACGCTCGATGATATTCTGCATGATATGAAGATGGTCGCCGAGGGCGTCATGACGACCGAATCGGCATGGAGCCTCGCACAGCTTCATAAGATTGAAATGCCGATCGTCCACGAGACCTACAAAATTCTCTTCGAAGGTAAAGACCCGCGCCGGGCGACGAACGACCTGATGACACGCGATCCAAAATCGGAGCGGTGGTAATTCATCTGAACCGGGATTTATGGGATGATTGGGATTTATGGGATAAAAATTTAGATGATCGGGGGTTATCAATCTCATCGCCTCGATTTTGAGCGTGCCGGAACTGACGTACAGGCCGGTCAGTTTTGAAGCCCGCGAACTTCAGAATGAAGAATGAAGAGTGAAGAATGAAGAATGAAGAGTGAAGAATTAGGAATAACAATATAAAACTTAGGACTTAGGACTTAGGACTAAGGACTAAGGACTTTAGGACTTTAGGAAAGCGGGAGTGGCGAAATGGCAGACGCACTACTTTGAGGTGGTAGCGCCGCGAGGCGTGGGGGTTCAAGTCCCCCCTCCCGCACACTGGGCAATTATGAAAGATGAAGTATGAATTATGAAAGTGATTCATACTTTTTTATTTTCGATACTTAAAAGCGTCGAGGACTACTCCTTCACAAACTTCACCCGTGCGATGCCATCGCTCACAAAGTAAAGTCCCGATGGGAGCGACGATATGTCGAGCGTTATATTCCCATCCGATGGAATGGTGCTGCTTAGTACTTCGCGGCCAAGTATATCGGTCACCCCAATAGTGTGTATCCATTCGTGCGCGGTAATAGTGAGTGTTGTCGCTGCCGGATTCGGAAAAAGGCTCA
>DASZLH010000125.1:0-10098 GCA_035552495.1 Kapaibacterium sp. (SeqCode)
GGTTCAGGATCGCGTTCATCGCTTTGATGTGCTTGAGCTGCCCTGCGATATACTGCTTCGCAATCGTCGAAAGCTGATACTCGCCATTGGGATCGTGCATCAGATTTTTCTTGCCATCGAGCGAGAAAAGTGATTGATGCACATGCATTCCGGACCCGTTGATCCCTGCGATCGGCTTCGGCATGAACGTGCAGTGCAGATCGTACTGCATCGCGATCGACTTTAGCGCATACTTCATGATGATAACAATATCCGCGCAACGCAGCGCGTTATCGTACTTGAAGTCGATTTCGTGCTGGCCGATCGCAACCTCATGATGCAGCGCTTCGACGTCGATGCCGAGTTCATGGAGCGCGAAGGTCATCTCTTTTCGGATCTCGGACGCTAGGTCGGTCGTCTGATCGAAGTAACCGGCAGTATCGTGCGGCAACGGGGCAAGCGAACCATCGGTGCTCTTTTTAAAGAGGAAAAATTCGAGTTCCGGGCCGGTATTGAACTGATAACCGGCATCGACAGCCCGTTTTATTTGTCGCTTGAGTATCTGGCGCGGATCGCCTTCGAACGGGGTACCATCCGGCATGTAAATATCCGCGATGATGAGCGCCGTGACTGCGCGCGATGACTTCGACCACGGAATGACCGTGAACGTATCGAGATCGAGCTTGAGATACATGTCCGATTCCGAAATGCGGGCGAAGCCTTCGATCGACGAGCCGTCGAACCACACGTTCGATTCGATCGCGTCTTCGAGTTTCGAGACGGGGATCGTCAGCGCCTTCATGACACCGAGCAGATCGGTGAACATGACGTTGATAAATGCTACCTTCTGTTCTTTTGCAAGTGACAGTACTTCGGATTTTGTCATAATGTCTGAACCGTGATTTTAAGAGATTTGAAAAATAACTGAGATGCAGTGAACGAACCTTGTTCTTTTTGATCTTGAAAATCTGATCGATCTTCAAAATCTTTTAAAATCAAGGTTCTGACAATTCTTCGAGGGGCAGAGCCATCGTTTCTTTGTACGTCGAAAGCACGACGTTCGTCCGCGTGCCCCGCACCCCGTTCCACGATTGGATCTCCGATAGCAGCCGTTCGAGCGTCGAAGTATTCCACGTTCGCACTTTGAGCACGTGCGAGCCATCGCCGGTGATTGCGTGGACTTCGAGTATCTCCGGATGCGTGGAAGCCGCGTCCAGAAATTGTGCGTAGTTGCTGCTCGATTCAACCGTTACAAAAATAAATGCGGCGACATCGAGCCCAACGAGTTTTGGATCCAGCTTTGCATGAACGCCCTCCAAAATTCCACGCTCTTCTAGCTTTCGCATCCGCTCGCTGACGGCCGGCAGCGAAAGCCCGACTTCTTCCGCTAATTCATTGCGCTTCGTGCGGCCCTGACGTTCCAAATGCTTGAGCAGCATGAGGTCGGTCCGGTCAATGCCAATCGTCTCCACTTTGGGGATTCGGTGTTCAACCGATCGTCCACGATGCTCCTCCGACCGCCCGCGATAATCCCTATCCGTCAGTTTCGATTTATCCATTCGTAATTTTGTAATGCAAATATACGGACTTTCAAAAGTAAAGTCAATAGATCGGTTCGCTTTATTTAATAAATGTGGATAAATGATTGACCTTCGTTCTGATACTGTGACTAAACCGAGCCGGGAAATGCGTAAAGCCATCGCGGAAGCGGAAGTGGGTGACGACGTTTTCTCTGAGGATCCTACCGTACTGGCTCTGGAAAAAGAGGTGGCTGCAATTCTTGGGAAGGAGGACGCTCTGTATGTCCCTTCTGGCTGTATGGCAAATCAGCTTGGGCTGAAAGTACATACCACGGAGGGCGACGAAGTCATTGTCGAAGCAGACTCGCATATATTTAATTACGAAACGACGGCCGCGAGTTTTCTTTCGCGCGTGCAACTCAATACGGTCAGGGCAAACGATCGGGGACTGCTTTCTTCGGAAGAGATCGCACCGGCCATTCGCGAGAAAGCGTATTACATGCCGGTGACGCGCCTGATCGCTCTGGAAAACACGCACAATCGCGCAGGTGGTACAGTTTATCCTATCGAGCGCATTCGCGCGATCCACGATCTCGCGCGCGCGAATGGAATCGCCATGCATCTGGATGGCGCGCGGCTATGGAATGCCTGTGCCTATTCCGGGATACCTCCGCATGAGTACGCTACTTATTTCGATACCGTCGCAGTCTGTTTTTCGAAGGGACTCGGCGCGCCGGTCGGCAGCGCACTTACGGGCCCGCGCGAACTGATTGTAAAAGCTCGCCGGTTCAGAAAAATCTGGGGCGGCGGAATGCGGCAGGCTGGGATTATCGCCGCCGGCGCGCTCTACGCCCTTAAAAACAATCGCGATCGTTTACAGGAGGATCATGCAAAAGCATTGCGCTTTGCGGAGATCATTTCCGAATATTCCACGAATATTACTATCGATCTCACTCGCGTTCAGACGAATATCGTTCTGCTGAGTATTAAAGGAGTGACGATCGAGCAAGCCATATCGAAACTCTCAGAACGCGGCGTCCGTCTTTCGCCGGGGGCGAGCGGCCTCCTGCGCGCAGTCACGCATCTCGATGTATCGATGGGAGAATGCGTTCAAGCGGCGAATATCGTCGTCGAGTTATTCGGATAAAAATGCAAAAATTTCACGCCGATTGGAATAATGCAGCGATGGATTGGCGGCTGGCCTTGATTCTTGTTGCTGCCGCTTCGGCAGTCAGTTTGCTATTCGGCATATTCGGCTTTCCCGTTGTCGGTCAGGACGCCAATGTGCATCTTAATTGGCTCGATCAATTCGTTCGTCTGCGCGAACAGGGTATAAACTATCCGCGCTGGCTTCCTATGTCCTTCGGAGGTTTCGGGGCGGCGACATTTTATTTTTATCCGCCACTTCCGTATTGGCTCGCAAGTTTTTTTCACTCGATCTACCCGCTTTCACCCTCTGGGTTGTATAATACTCTGGTCACGTTGGCTTCGATCACGTCCATATTTACAACATGGTGGTTGCTGCGGCAATATTCATCCGACCGAATCACGATAGTAGCATGCTCGCTCGCATACAGCTTTATTGCCTACCGCTTCGCCGATGCATTCGTCCGCGATGCACTTGGCGAGCAATGGGCACTCGCCTGCTTACCATTGATTTTTTTACGATTTGAAAATCGCCTTCAACGCATAGTGCTGATCACGATTGGTTGGTCCGGACTATTTCTCACTAATATTCCGACCGCATTTATTGCTGCAATCTCTGCCGCAATAATTATTCTGATCGATCCTTCGAGGCGGAGGAAAAAAGAAGTATTCGATTATGCAATATCCCTCGCGCTCGCGGTTGCAATAAGCGCGAGCTATTTACTGCCTGCTTTTGCGTTGCGCAATCTGATACAATCTCAGCATCTCTGGGATACTCATTTTGCTTCGACTGGATTTGCTATACTCGATCTGTTGCAAGATCAGCCCGGCTGGCTGAAAACGCTCGCAAGTGCTACGCTCCTTGCGGGCATCGTGTGCGTGATCGCTACGTGGCGCGACCGGAAACTCACACCTCGCGGTTGGTTTTGGACCGCGATAGTTGCAATCCTCATTCAAATCCCAATCGAGAGGCCATGGTGGCACAGCGCTATTCCGTTTGGTGTCATTCAATTCTCATGGCGATGGAATAGCGTGCTCTTGCTGGCAATAGTGGTTATATCCGTGAGTAGCAAGAGCACAGCAATTCCGCTTGTGCTGATCGGGCTTGCGGCGATAACGCTCGTGGGCGAAGCGCGAATCTCGAACGAGTTTTTCTTGCACCCAAAACTTCCGTTCGACCGCTATCGCAACGACGCGCCGGAGTATGCCCCGAGATGGGCGCCAGCCGATGCTGCAGAAGTACGGGCCATTGCTTGGGCGCATATCGACGATCCTCCGGCCACTCTTTTAGGCTTCACGTTTCCCGGCGATTCTATTCATCTTCTCTCGCAAAAGCCAGACGAACGATTATTCAATGTGCAACTATCGCGGGCCACGCCAACACGATTTCATCTTTTCTATTGGCCGTATTGGAAAGCATTTCGCGGCAACAAGACGATTGGAATCCAACCCGATACCTATGGCTTTGCGACCGCGCAATTGCCAGCAGGATCGTACGAAATTCGAATGACACTTGTGCATTCGCCGTATGAAATAACCGGCGCGATTATCAGTTACTTTGGGCTCGCTGCACTGGTAGGACTACTGACTTGGAATATATTACAAACTCGTTTCAAAAAAGTTGACAGTTCCTCAACGGAATCAGCTTAATCAGCGCAATCCAGGTTTAAGGCTGGCTCGCTGCGCTTCGATCGTTGCATCGAGATCGCTCTGTGTATGCGCCGTCGAAACAAACATCGCTTCGAATTGCGATGGAGCGAGATAAATGCCCCATTCGAGCATCGCGCGAAAATATTTCGCGTACATCGTAGTATCCGAGCGGACCGCCGATTCGTAATCCGTTACCGGACCATCGGTAAAAAAAAGACAGAGCATCGACCCAACACGACTGAGTGTAGCTGGAACGCCTGCTTCTTTTAAATTAGAATCGAATCCCGATGCAAGGTAAGCCGATGCTTGTTCGAGATTGCGATACACATTCTTCTCCATTAGCACACTGAGCGTTGCAATTCCCGCAGCCATCGCAAGTGGATTGCCGCTGAGCGTCCCGGCTTGATAGACTGGCCCAATTGGCGAGAGCATCTCCATGATCTCGCGCCGGCCGCCAAACGCTCCGACCGGCAACCCGCCCCCTATAATTTTTCCGAGCGTCGTAAGATCGGGACGAATGCCGTATAGCTCCTGCGCTCCGCCCGGCGCAACGCGAAAACCGGTCATTACTTCATCGAAAATGAGAACGATATTATGGTCGGAGCACAACTTGCGCAGCCCCTGAAGAAATTCCGGTGTGCCTGGTACAACGCCCATGTTTCCCGCGATGGGTTCGACGATAATCGCAGCAATATTTCCTACGTTGGCGGCACATAATTCTTGCACGTTCGCAAGGTCGTTATAGCGCGCGTTCAGCGTATCGCGCGCGGTGCCTTCTGTTACTCCGGGCGAACTCGGATTGCCCATCGTCAGCGCGCCGGACCCGGCTTTGATGAGGAAGCTATCGCCATGCCCATGATAGCAGCCTTCGAACTTGATAATCTTTTCGCGCTTGGTAAATCCCCGCGCAAGCCGCACGGCCGACATCGTCGCTTCCGTGCCACTCGAAACCATGCGAATGAGTTCTATCGACGGCATGAACTGCTTCACCAGATCCGCGAGCTCGATCTCGAGTTCGGACGGCGCGCCGAAACTTACAGCTATGCTCGCCTGCTTGCGAATTGCTTCGACCACTTCCGGATAGGAATGCCCCAGAATGAGCGGTCCCCACGAGCCGATGTAATCGATATACCGATTGCGATCGGCATCCCATAAATACGCGCCTTCACCGCGCGCCATAAAGAGCGGGTCGCTACCGACCGAGCGAAAAGCCCGCACCGGAGAATTCACTCCGCCGGGAATGCTGCGCTGGGCACGTGCGAATAATTGCTGGCTTTGCGAGTGAGTCATTGAAAGTGTAGTGGGCGATTCACTTATTATAGAAGTTCTGCCGCACGCAGAGCAAAATAGGTCAGGATGATCGATGCCCCGGCGCGCTTGATCGAGACGAGCGATTCCATCATCACCCGATCTTCATCGATCCAATCGTTTTGGGCGGCGGCTTTGATCATCGAGTATTCCCCGCTTACCTGGTACGCAGCGGTCGGCATTCCAAATTGCTCGCGAATGCGGCGAATAATATCGAGCGAAGAGATTGCGGGCTTGACCATGATAATATCCGCACCCTCTTCAATATCGCGCTGAGCAAGCCGGAGCGCTTCGTCGCTGTTTGCGACATCCATTTGATGCGAACGCCGGTCGCCGAAGGCAGGCATGCTTCCCGCAGCATCACGGAACGGGCCATACAAGCCCGAAGCATATTTCGCCGAATAACTCATGATCGGTAGCGATGTAAAGCCACTGAAATCCAGCGCTTCCCGAATTGCGCCGATGCGGCCATCCATCATGTCGCTCGGGCAGATCAAGTCGGAGCCAGCCTCCGCGTGACTCACGGCTTCGCGGACCAGCAATTCAACCGTCTTATCGTTGACGATCTCGATGCGGCCATCGGGCGCGCGCTCGACAACGCCGCAATGCCCGTGCTCGGTATATTCGCAAAGGCATACATCGGTAGCGACGAGCAGTTCTGGAAATCGCTTCTTAATTTCGCGAACCGACGTTTGAATTATTCCTTCGTCATTGTATGCTTCCGAACCAAGCGCATCTTTCTCTTCGGGAATTCCGAATAGGATCACTCCTCCAAGTTTCGCTTCGAGTGCGTCTTCGCACTGCTTCAGGATACCATTCAATCCCAATTGATCGACGCCCGGCATAGACGCGATGGGCTTGCTAAATTTCGGATCGCCCTCGACCGAAAACAGCGGCAAAATAAAATTGGAAGGCGTGAGCGCCGTTTCGCGAACGAGGCGGCGGTGCATTTCCGTCATGCGCGTCCGACGGGTGCGTGCGCTCGCCGGTATCTGAAATATTTCTTCTTCGTGTTCGTGCGTATGCATCGTATGGTGCTTATCAACCGCCTGAAACAAGCCGATGCGCGAGTTCCGTTGCATGCTGGATGCACGAACCCATCGAGATCCCGCCGCGATAATTGCCGATAAAATGGAGTCCCGGAATCTGCCGCTCCGTTTTGTCGAGAGCCGACAATATTTTATCGTAGCCAATATTGTATTGCGGGATTGCGTGCTTCCACAATCGTGCTCGCCGGAAGCTCGGCGCTCCATTCGGCGAAAGTAAAGCCAGCACTTCGGCTTGCGCGATGTCCGCAATCTCTTCTTCCCGAAGCGCGCCCACAGCGCGATTTCGAGCGCCACCCATCAGGACTGTCAGCAGGGTATGCCCTTCCGGCGCGCGCCCGGGAAAATTGGAAGACGAATAAATAATGCCGAGAATCTTCCGGTGTTCTTTGGTCGGGATCAATCCGCCAAAGCCTTCGATCGATTTCGAAAATTGCGCCGTGCGATAACCGAGATACGCAACGCCGACCGGCGGGTAATCGACTTCCTTTAGCAGTGTGCCAAGCTCGGGATCCAGCGATGCAACTAATGGCGCAACGGTATATGCCGGAGAAGCCAGGATAATATTACTCGCCGAAAGTTTTTGTTTATTCGTCGTTAGTAAAAAACTCTCATTCGAACGTTCGAGCGAAATGGCTTCTTCGTCCGACAGAAGTTCATTCTCCAACTCCTGTCGTAATTTTGCGATCAGCTCGCCGAGGCCCTCCGGGAAGGAGACGATGCGCGGCTTTACGTGATCGGGATTTTTCGATTGCCTGCGTTGCTGTATTCCGCCTCGTATCAGCGAGCCATATTTTTGATCGAGGCGCCAGAGCTGCGCGAACGAATGCCGGACGCTAAGCTTATCGGGATCGCCCGCGTAGATACCGGTAACAAACGGGTCTGCAGCGTATTCGAAGACCTCCTTACCGAAATGCCTCGTAAAAAATTTGGCGATACTTTCATCATCTTCGATTGACCGCTTCGCCATTACTTCGCGGAGCGCCTTTAGCTTTCCGGAAAAAGAAAAGAGCTTCGTCCCAATCGCTTCGAATGGCGCGCGCGGGACTTGCACCCACGCGCCATCGCGAAGAATAAACCGCTTCTTTGCATTCGGGCTTGCCTCGATGAGGCGGTCCGATAAATTCAGATCTCGAATAAGCTCCAGCGTTTCTTGGTTTTCGAGGCGCAGGGAGTTCGGCCCCGCTTCGAGCAAATATCCCTCGATGCGATCGGTGCCGATCTTCCCGCCGGGCCGCGGAGAGCCTTCGACAATGAGAACGTCCTTACCGGATTTCTTCAGCGCATACGCGCACGCAAGGCCACTAATACCCGCACCGGCAACGATAACATCAGGCATTATTATCGTTCGACCCAGTAAGAATTCTGAGCACTTCATCAGCTACGCCGCCAGCACAGCTAACGAGGCTGCCGCTGTCGATCGTTTTATTTCCAGCGAGATCGAACGAACGGCCGCCCGCTTCCTCGACGATCACTCCGAGCGGCGCCGCGTCCCAGATCGCCATTTTCGGATCGATCATAATTTCCGCACGACCCGTCGCAACGAGTATATGACCGTAGCAATCGCCCCAACCGCGTGTGAGTCCCACCCGTCCGGTCAGTTCCGAATAGGCTTTTTTGGAAAGCGTCTGTTCGAGCCGCTGCATGTTCGTAGCAAGGAGCGTCGATTCTTCGATCGTCGAAATCGTGGAGGCTTTGACGCGCAGCCGGTTCAGAAAGCAGCCTTCCCCAGCTCCCGCCGAAACGGTTTCGCCGAGTGCCGGAAAATGCACGACACCGTGCGTAATCTTCCCTGCTTGTTCGAGCGCGATCATGACGCCCCAGAGCGGCACCCCGTGGATAAAGCTTTTCGTGCCGTCGATGGGGTCAATGATCCAGCGGCGCCGATCGTTTGAGCCATCGGTCCCGAATTCTTCTCCGACGATCACATCGTCCGGAAAATCGCGCCGAATGCCTTCGCGAATATATTTTTCCGTCGCGCGGTCTGCTTCCGTTACCGGGGTCGCGTCCGATTTCATTGTGACCGCCAGCGATGCGAGCGACGAAGTATTGAAATATTGCAACGCAATTTCGCCGGCTGGCCGCGCGGTACGTTGAAGAAAGAATCGATAGTCCATGAATTATTCGTGTGCTAATGCTGCGATCTCTCGCAGAGTAATATCCGCCAGGCATTCGATAAACAGCGGATGATCGTTGAGGCCCTGCATAACACGATAGTGTTCAATACCTGCCTCGGTTGCAGTCTCCCGCTCTTCGATGTCCAGTTCGTGCAATGTCTCGATGTGATCGCTGACAAATGCGATCGGTATAACAAGGACATTCCGAATTCCGAGCCTGCCCAAATCTTTGAGAGTCTCCGTGGTCGAAGGGGTCAACCATTGCTTCGGTCCGACTTTGCTCTGAAACGACAACGTATAGTGCTTGTCGTATCCCCGAAGCGACATGATTTTTTCCATCGTCTCGCGGATTTGCGCCGCATACGGATCGCCACGTTCCACCATATCGACGGGCGTGCCGTGCGCGGAAAATAGCAGAAAGACATCCCGCGATTGTTCGAACGGAGATTGCCCGAATGAAGCAAGCCCTTCCTCGATACGCGCGTTTAGTGCTTCGAGATATTTCGGGTGCATATAATATTCTCGAACGCGGCGCTCGGTAAAATGCGCATGATGTCGGGCGAGTTGGCGGTCCCATTCGTTAAAGCTCGATCCCGCATTCGTTTTGGAAAATTGCGCATAGAGCGGCAACAAAATTACATCGCGAATGCCTTCGGTGAGGAGCGTCTCGATCGTATCCGACGTAAACGGCTTCCAGTAACGTCCGGCGTGGGTAACGCGGACATTCAAGTTGGGATGATGTGCGTCGAAGTATCGCTGAAGCGCCGCGACCTGCTGCGCGGTCTTTTCCACGATGGGAGATTTACCGCCGATCATCGCATATTTATTGCGCACGATGGGCGCTCGCCGTTTGGAAATCTGCCGCGCGACAAACTCCTGAAATCGCGGGCCGAACGGAAGCTCGAAGATATCGGGATCGCTGAACAAGTTGAATAGAAACGGCTCGACCGCATCGAGCGAATCGGGTCCGCCAAATTGCATGAGGACAACAGCGACAGGAGGCCGATCGGCACTCATAGTAATTAATCTCTTAGTCCAACCTTCGCCCACTCTCGGGGATGTTTAAGCACTGCTTCCAATGCTGCTTCCGGAGAGCCGGCCTCGGGATGCATATTGTATTCCCACCGCGCAACGGTCGGAAGGCTGACGAGAATACTCTCGACGCGACCCTGCGTTTCCAGGCCGAAGCGCGTACCACGGTCGTACACGAGATTGAACTCGACGTACCGGCCACGCCGCAACAATTGCCAGCGGCGCTCCGCTTCCGTATAACGCTCCGACTTATGCCGTTCGAGGATCGGGACATAGGCTGGGAGGAATGCGTGCGCGGCG
>DASZLH010000126.1:0-8583 GCA_035552495.1 Kapaibacterium sp. (SeqCode)
CACTATTTGCTTCGGCTCGTGTCAGTATCAGGACGGATACCGCCATTCCAACGTCTGGGATCAAATGCAAAAGCTCAATCCGCTCCTTTTTTTACAGCTTGGCAACTGGACGTATCCTGACCAGCAAATTTCACCGGAGTTCGCAACAAGTGATTCGATGCAGGCAAAGGCGTATGAAAACAAGTACGATCCAGCTGATGCCGTGAATACGCTTCTATCGAATCGCGCTGTCGATTATGTGTATGACGATCACGATTTCGCAAGTCCCGATGCAAATGGAACAAGCCCCGGCAAATCGCATTCGTTAGCAGCGTACAAAACATATTTCCCGCATTACGATCTTGCCAACAATTCCGAAGGCATCTGGCACACTTTCTTCGTCGGCAACGTACAGTTTTTTGCGCTCGATATGCGCAGCGATCGTTCGTCTCTGACTACAGGTTCCAAGCTTGGGGTCGATCAACTATCCTGGCTAACGAATGCCTTACAGCATAGTACGGCGCGATGGAAAATTATTCTTTCGAGCGCTACCTGGAATCCGGCTTTATCTACCGCGCTCTCGCAGCGATTTCCTATCATGGATAATTGGTCTTCCGAAGATCGGGATTCCATTACAGCACTAATTAAAGGAGATAAGATCAAAAACGTGATCGTCTACTCGGGACATGTAGGAACCAGCATGATGGACGACGGCGAACATTCCATCATTCCGGAAATTGTGGTTGGGAATCTCGAAGCGCCGAACTCCCATCTTTATCGAACATTCGATAGTCTTGGAATTGCTGCTACAACCTGGGATAAGGGCGGTCAGCTTCACGATACAACGAATTGCTTCGGCATTCTGAATGTCATAACCAACCCCGTAAATTTATTGGAGATGATGATCGAAAACGAGCGCGGAGATACGGTCGCTCGTTATGTCATGCAGGACGAAACGTCGAAAGTGCCCTTTTCGCCGCTCGGAATGGTCTCAAACGGTGTGCGCATTCTCAATCAGACGTCAACGGATATTGACGTTCGTGTATCCTTTGAGCACGAAGTGCCACTGAAGTTTTATGTCGCAGATTCGGCCGGCAATCAAGTGCGGCTTCTGACAAACGGCTCGTTCTCCCCGGGCTCGATCCGCTTTCATATTTTCACCACAACGCTGAAAACGGGAAATTATGCTTTTGTTCTTGAAGCCGAAGGGAAGATTTGGAGGGCGCCCTTCACGGTCAAGTAGTAATATGAAATAGCTAATTTTCTTTATTTTTCAATGCCGGCATGTGCTTCAGCATCAATGTGCTTCCTGGGGGGCTCGAACCCCCGACCCACTGATTAAGAGTCAGTTGCTCTACCAACTGAGCTAAGGAAGCGGCTCATAAATGCCGCTCGAAATCAGTAGGTTCCCCTAATAGATGAAAAGCATATAAAGGGTATAGAGCACGCCAATTACTGCCCGCTCTTATTCGCAATGCTCGATTCGAATACATGAAATCGATCGTCCAGCTTGTGTATTAATTTCTGCTTATCCCGAGTGGGTAAGAAGGAATAATTAATACTATTATACACGAAGCCTTTAATCTCTGTGTATGTAACTTCCTTATACCGGCTGGCAAGAAGTACGAATTGATGCGTCAGGTTGGTGCGTAAGACTCCGGGATCATCGGTCCCTAAGACAATCGGAACATGATGCTCTTCGTAGAGTGGAAATGGATGGCGTTCGCCTTTAACGCCCAGAATGAATTCATTACTTGCGAGATTGATCTCGATCGCAATATTATGCGCATGCATGTAGTCGAGAAGTTTGTCGCTTTCTCGCTCATATGCCATATCGACACCATGCCCGATCCTCTTCGCTCCTGCAGTATACACTGCGGAGCCGATGTGCCAGGTAAGGTCCTCCGGTTTCACGACGCCGAGTGTTAACTCTCCGGCATGCAAATCATCTGGCACGCTTGGAAACTTCGTGTGAAAGAACGCGAACATTTGCATGTGCAGCCAATAATCGCGCATTGCAATTTCATTGTCTTCCGGGGCAACGATATTGACCCCAAGAATGAGGCTATCGTCACAGCTTGCCATCGAGAGCATGAGTTGCGCAAAAACATCCGAGGGTGAAACCGTTCGAACGACATAATTTTGATAACGGACGCTGACGAGGCTATCTTCTCCTCCGGGAAGCACCGATTGTTTTGTCAATTGAACCACATTCTCGTGATGGTTTCGGGCATTCGCCATAAACTGCGGATCGCTCACCAAAGCACTATACATCCGAAGGAAATACTCGTGGGCTGCAACGCTGTCGTGTGAACGCTCCGCACGTTCAAGAAGGGAATCGTATGTAGCCTGAAGACTGGGAAACGGAGCAGCGCCTCGATTGAAATAGGGACGAAGGAACATCGTCTCGATATATTGAACATTCTCCGTAATGGCCCGCTTCTTTATCGTTTGGAGAAAAAGAGATTCCGATCCGCCGATCGTAGGACCAAACCGGCCGAACGATTGAAAAAAGTGATCTTCGTTCGACTCCGCGCCCGGCACAAAATCTTTTACCGACCAGAAATTCAGCAGTAGCGTCCGGATATTGGATGGAATGCGCGGATCGGATAGTCGATAAATGGAAGTATCGCGAGTAATCGCGGGCGGAGGCATTTCCCGATACACGAAAAGGCTATCCCGGCTAACAAAAAAATTCTGTTTGCGAGCAGCCTCATACATTTCTTCGGCATAGACTGCTCCGCTAAAATGATGGTGGAGGTCCCCGCCTTTCGGCATGGCCTCGAAAAATTGTGTCGAACGCGCTTCATCGAAACGAATGCGTTCGAAGTATTGGGCAGCGCGCTCGGTCGTTGCATCATTTTGCTGCGCTCTCAGCGAAAGAGCAACGAAGCTTAGAATGAAAATTGGTAAGAAAACAAAGCGAACTAACTTAAAGACATTCATGGGCGATAAGGACGGAACAGGTTAGCGTCAGCTTCGCAACTCATACGCTACCGAAGCGTATCAATAAAAACTTTTTTCGTCTGCCGGGTTCCATCATCTTAAATGAAGGGATAGAACATAAAACTCAAGGCAGTAATAAAACGAGCGAGTTACTCCGTTTTTTTCTTCAGTTCGTCCAGCATCTCTTCGAGAAATCGCACAATTCGCTTTTTTTGTGTGGCTTCGGAGACGCTCCATTTACCTTTGGACGAGCGCTTGTGCGCGACTTTGAACTTGATACCGGATAAGGCGGTCGAATAGATATTCGCATTGAGTTTTCGGACATTTTGATGCGCGAGAATATACCAATGATATTCGGTGCCGACTGGCACTCCCGACCCTTCCGGCGCTTTACCGGCGCGGCGTTTTTTGACAGCAAAATCGAACGTCCATTCGTCCGGAGTCATCTTACGCTCTTTCCAAACGCCCTGATCGTAGTACCATTTGTGATGGCTCCCGACCTTCATGCCGGTATAGCGCTGGCCTTCGAATTCTTTCCATTCGTTGTAAGTCTCTTCGTGCGCTTTTTCGACCATGTGATCGGTCGTCGATGACGGGTGCTGCTTGGCGCGTACAATTCCGCTTCGTACATGGTCTTTAGCAGCGTGGCCATTACCCGCATGGCCATTCGATGACGTTTTCTTCGTTAGGTGAGCTGGTGTTCGCCGTTTTGTTTTAGTAGCCATATTATAGGAGTAAATTTATGGCATTATGGTCAAAGATTGCGCCATCGAATTTGTTGCGTCGATAACTCGTCAGTGGGCTGCGCCGCGGCCAAAGGATGAACCTTGTACAGAACGAACGGGCTCCTCTGGTTTCGCATGGCGGGTTCGCTCGCTCCAAAGGAGCGCTCGGTCGAGGCTGAACTCGCCGGGGCCCATAATAATAATTCCAAGCGCAACCATTGCAAGCGTGCCCGGAAACTCGAATCCCATCGGAGCAAAAAAGCCATTCTTAACGTGTACCGCAAATATGGCGACCAGCATGTTAATTAGAACTGCAATTCCAAAAAATCGAGTCAGCACTCCGAATAGAATCGCAATTCCGCCCAGGAATTCCGTAAATACCGAGCACTTTCTGCGAACCATGCGCGAACATTACCACCCCGATTGATATTCGCAATATGAGAATTCCGACGCCAATAAGCTAATCGTTCGTACTTGTAAATAACTTTTTCATAAAATTATAAGCTGTTTCAAAAGTCAGACCTGATAAAAAACTAATTGTTCCAACAACTAATGCGCCAGCTGCTCCTATTGTTTCTATTGGACTTGAAAAAAATCTTAATTCTTTTTCATAAAGGGCAAAAACCTGTGTCGAATTGCAAAAGGATGTGTTCTACACCGGTTTGAAACTTAATAGGCTTTTTACCGAATACGGACGAGGGATAAAAAGCTCACAAGGTAGTAAATTGGACCCGATTCGATGGTGCGGGTGGCATATGAAGGCTTTTTGCCCGCAATTCAATCGGCAGTCGTTCTTGTAGCAGGTAATCGGCGGATCGGTCGTCCGTCAAATCTATCGCAGGAGAGATTATTTAGCCATCGAAAATGAATTTCTTGCTTCGGCCTAAAAAAAGTCGTACTTTTGCAGGCCGAATTTCGAACGATGGAAATTTATTAGAGGGGGAGCCTTAATTAACAGGAGCCATCCTCGGAAAGAATCCCAATGATTCCAGATAAGGTAATCGGGATTTTAAGGGCATTGGTGGCTTACAACGAATTTTATTTAGGGAAGAAGCTTAGGTATCGGTTACGATTAGCCAGGTTTTTGAAATGTTTTTACTGCGGGCCGTTCTAAAGACGGATTCCGGCTTACCCAAGAGGGATTGCAATGACGCTTAGTGAATTAGACGAAAAAGGAATCCGGGACCGCCATCGCGACTTTGAACGCGAGGCAATGCCGCATATTAACGCGCTCTATAATTTCGCGCTCCGTATGACCGGCGATCCCGACGACGCGAACGACTTGCTGCAGGAGACGTACATGAAAGCGTACCGTTTCTGGGATAAGTTCGAGCCTGGCACGAACTGCAAGGCGTGGCTTTTCCGCATCATGAAAAACTCCTACATTAATATTTATCGTAAGGAGTCGAAAGAGCCGGATAAAGTCGATTACGAGGATATCCAGAATTTCTACAATACCATCCGTTCGGAATATACCGATCCGAATGACATGGAAGCGCGCCTGTACCGCAACCTGCTCGATGACGATCTGACGCGCGCTGTCGAATCGTTGCCCGAAGATTTTCGCACGGTCGTTATTCTCTGCGATATCGAAGGCTTTACCTACGAGGAAATTGCAGAGTTCGTCGATTGCCCGATCGGAACGGTCCGCTCGCGGCTACACCGTGGGCGTAAGTTGCTCCGCAACAAGCTGATCGAATACGCACGCGTCCGTGGCTATAATGTCGATGAAGAGCGTCACCGCAAATCGGGCATGGGGCAGTTCGCTGAAGCCGACGAGCCATTAATCGGTAAAGAATCGGGGATGCCGATCGAGACCGGTCGCCGAAACGGCAATAATTAAACAAGCATCGAAAAGAAACGTACACAGCCCGAAGCATTGACTTCGGGCTTTTTTTATCTAATCATTTTTCCCAAAATAAAACCCCGCCGAATTTCGGCGGGGTTCTTCGAGAACCGGTACCCTTTGTCCTCTTGCTCTGTTAGTATTCTGGGCATGCCCCTCAGTCATCGACATAGCGATGCCGGAGTCAGGGTCAGCACTATACCACTTTTGATTGTTTCATGATAATAAATCCGGTGTGTTCCACGCAATTTTACGTCTCCGGATAATTTTATTTTCAACTAATATTCAATTATTACTTCGTTTAATTTTTTAGTCTTACTGACAGAGTGCTTTAGTACATAGCCCGTGCCATGTATGCGTCCTCGTCCTGATGGAAACGCTTTATGAATAAACATTACTATAATCCATTCCTCTAACTATGACTCGTCGGTCGCTTTCCGGGAAACGCATTGCACTGGGTGTAACCGGCTCGATCGCGGCAATAAAATCGCCGATCATCGTCCGCGAGCTGATGAACGAGGGCGCAGAAATATTTCCTGTCGTATCCGATGGCGCCACACAATTTATTTCACCTTCCGCTCTCAGTTCTGCTGCGGGGCATGACACTATAACACGTATTTTTTCGGACTCAAAATCTCTCGCTGACGATCCTCGCGTTGTGAGCGAATCGCACATTATCGGTGATGTGGGAACGTGGCATATTCATCTTGCACGCAGCCTGAGTGCAATGTTGATTGCTCCGTGCTCTGCTTCGACCATCGGCAAGCTGCGCGCAGGAATTTACGACAATCCTGTTGTGCTGCTTGCAGCTTCGCTTCCGAAAGGCACACCGCTGATTATTGTCCCGGCCATGGACGAAGAAATGTGGCTGCAACCGGCCGTTCAAGAGAATATCGAAGTATTAAAGATGTTTGGCGTAAAAGTTATCGAGCCGATTTTGGGACGATTGGCTAGCGGTCTCACGGGCATGGGCAGAATGCCTGAGCCGCGAGATATTGTCGAAAAACTTATCCCATTCTTAAGTGCAACCGGCCCTCTCACTGGGAAACGCGTGTTGATTACTGGCGGTCCGACCTACGAACCGATCGATCCTGTGCGATTTATCGGCAATCGCTCGAGTGGCAAGATGGCAGTTGCGATTGCGAATGTTGCGCAGGAGCTTGGCGCCGATGTCACGCTCATCATGGGACCATCGCATCTCAATGGATTTGAAAACGCAGCTCACGGTGGGTGGAAGCAAGTCGATGTCGAAACGGCGGATGAAATGCTTCGTGCTGTCGAGCAACATACGCCACAATCGGACATCATTATCATGAGTGCAGCCGTTGCCGACTTCACACCCGAGCACGTATCCGAGACAAAGATAAAAAAACGTCAATTGCAGGACGAAGGTGGAGTAGTAACGCTGCGGTTAAAACCGACGACTGATATTTTATCAAGCATTAAACAGATCAAACGACCGCAACAAATTGTCGTCGGCTTTGCACTTGAGAAAGGTGAAGACGCAGAGTCCTACGCACGCGGCAAGCTTTCGGAGAAAGACCTCGACCTCATCGTGCTCAACAACATGGCCGATAAAGGCGCTGGCTTTGGATTCGATACGAATAAAATTACGATCTTTGGGCGCGAAGGAAGCAAGCAAGCTCTCCCCCTGATGACAAAAGAAGAATGTGCACGCCACATCTTAAATAGCATTGTAACTATTTTACCAACATGACTGGACCAACATCCGAAAACAATCTCGGCGAACAACTCGAACGATTCGTGAAAGAACAGGCATCGCGCTTCGGTGACGTGATCTCTTATGTCCCAGCAAAATTGACTTCTTCTCCAACTCCTCTCCCTGCTGCAAGCACAGAGAGTTCTGAAATTGAGATTACGCATCATGGATTTGCCGAACTCAAGGCGAAGCTCGAACCCTACGCGAACGAGCCATGGGCTTCGGCGGTAACGCTCGATGTAATGGAGCAGGCGATTCAAAATTGCCAGAAATGCCCACTGGGTGAAACTCGTAATAAGCTCGTCTTCGGAAAAGGAAATTTGCAGTCGAAAGTGCTCATCATCGGAGAAGCGCCGGGTGCCGATGAAGACGAAAAAGGCGAACCGTTTATCGGACGGGCCGGTCAGCTCCTTACCAAAATGCTCGATGCCATTCAGTTCGATCGTAAAGATATCTACATTACGAATATCCTGAAATCGCGACCACCCAATAATCGCGACCCGAAACCGGATGAAGTCGCTGCATGCGAGCCCTATCTCTGGAAGCAAATTCTGCTGTTGAACCCGAAGCTCATTCTGTGCCTCGGACGCATTGCCGGAACAAACCTGCTAAAGATCAACGAATCGCTTGGGAAAATGCGTGGCAATATCTACGACTACCACGGCATTAAAGTCATCGTGACCTATCACCCAGCCGCGCTCATGCGTAATCCCGATTGGAAGCACGGCGCATGGGAAGATCTCAAGAAATTCAAAAGGATGTTTGAAGAACTATAGAAAAAAAGAGAGATGGTTCTTTCTTTGACGATTAATTATCCGATACCTTAAATCCGATCTTGCGCTTTTCCGGGACCGATTCGGTTCGCAAGAGTGGCATTAGCTTATGATATAAGTCTTGCAAAGCTTTATCATGAATAAGGAGCGTTTTATCTATTTCCGATAGTCGCTTTAGGATTGTTGCATTGGTCAATGAGAGTTCGCGCAATCGCACAAATGCTCGTACTACATAGACACTCATTTCTATTGCGCGCTCCGACTTCAAAATATTTGCCGCCATCAGAGCGCCATGTTCGGTGAAGACCCATGGCTGTTTCCTGCGACCACCGTGAGAGCCTTTAGAACTTGAAATCGCGTTTTGCGATATCAAGCTGTCGGATTCTTTGGCTGTTAATTGAAATGCAAAATCCGAGGGAAATCGCCGACGATTCCTTTTCACTCCCTCGTTGAAACGTCCAGTAGTTACACCGTAGATCGTGGCAAGATTCGAATCCATAATAACACGATCGCCACGGATTTCATAAATAACTGGTTCTGTGCTTATATCTGTCTTTCTTTGATTGGTCTTGCTCATGCCATGTTGAGAAAAAA
>DASZLH010000127.1:0-10084 GCA_035552495.1 Kapaibacterium sp. (SeqCode)
GCGGAAAAAGCTAATGTGAGATCAAGCTCTAGGTAGACCTAGTCAGCAAATTAGAATATCTCTTCGAGAGGCGGAATATCCGTTCGTTAGCCACACCAGTATTCTAAAAACAGTAACACCCGCCGAATGCGCGGGTGTTACTGTGATTGGCTAAAAAAATCAGAGTTACTTTCCGTGGTCGCCATGACCGGGATTGTCAGGCCCCGGTTTGTCATGTTCTGGATGGTCAGGGCCCGGTTTGTCGTGTTCTGGATGGTCAGGCCCCGGTTTGTCATGTTCTGGATGGTCAGGCCCTGGATGACCGTGCTCTGGATGGTCAGGCCCTGGATGACCGTGCTCTGGATGACCAGGTCCTGGATGACCGTGCTCTGGATGACCAGGTCCTGGATGACCGTGCTCTGGATGACCAGGTCCTGGATGACCGTGCCCTGGATGACCAGGTCCTGGATGACCGTGCTCTGGATGACCGTGCTCTGGATGACCATGCTCTGGATGACCAGGTCTTGGATGGTCAGGACCTGGATCACGAGGTCGTGGATGACCATGTCTTGGATGGTCAGGACCTGGATGACGAGGTCGTGGATGACCATGTCGTGGCTTGTCTTCGTGCTTATCCCAGCCTTTGTGCTGGACCTGTGCGGACGCAGGTGCTGCAGCGGCCAATAGGCCAGCGCATACAATAGATTTGAGTAAAATACGCATGCTGTCTTCTTCCTTTTCTTATTGACTCATCAATAATCGCTCCAAGTGAGATTTTAAAATAGGGAGATTGCAAGTTCAGCTCTCATGTGCCGAAAGTATCGAAGGTCTGTGTAGCATCGGGAGTATACTCCCGATGCTACACAGACTGAATGTTTCTGGCGGGACGAACTTCCTTTTCTCTCTGTTTGGATGACATGCCGAATATTTCCACTCGCAGCAGCGAGGAAAACGAAAGTAATAATGCACGAACGATCGATGACGCGTTGATCGAAGAAATCACGCGGAAAATTGTCGACGCGTTTCATCCGCAGCGAGTAATTCTTTTCGGCAGCCGCGCCCGTGGGGATTATCGTGCAGATAGCGACATCGATCTCTTTGTCGAAATGGAATCGAATGAAAAGCCGTGGAAACGGCGGACCAAAGTTCGATCGCTCTTCGATCATCAATGGTGGCCCATGGATATTCTTGTCTATACTCCCCAGGAGGTTGCCGAGCGTCAGCATTCGCTTATCTCCATTGTGCCAGTGATCGAGAAAGAAGGGAGGGTCCTCTTTGAGCATAACGGACGGTCATAATGCTTGGATAAAAAAGGCTGAAGAAGATTGGCTTTGTATTAGGAATGAACTTGGCTCCGCCGAAAAACCATGGTCCGTCATCTGCTTTCACGCGCAACAGGCTGCCGAGAAATATCTTAAAGCATTCCTCGTATTCAAGGGCGTTTCTCCGGAAAGAGTCCACGATCTTGCAATGCTTTTGGAGCGCTGCCTGGCATACGATCCTTCGCTCGATGTTCTCTTGGACGATTGCCGAAGTCTCACGGATTTCGCCATCGATGCTCGATATCCTCCGGAATTTTTCGAACAAGATGAGGAGGTCAATGCTCGTGAAGCTGTAGAGGCAGCTCGGCGCATTACCGATGCAATTCGTGACCGATTATGAAACAACTGCTCCAATCGCTCCGCTCGGGCGAAATTAGTATTAAGGATGTTCCCGCGCTCACGGAACCGCACCGGGCGGGCGTACTCGTGCGCGTGCATGCCAGCCTCATTTCCGCCGGTACGGAGAAGATGAAGGTCGATCTGGCGCGCGCGTCGCTTGTCGAAAAGGCAAGGAAGCGTCCAGACGATGTGAAGAAAGTCCTCGCCGAAATTAAGCAGCAAGGCTTTTGGGCAACGTACCGGCGCGTCATGATGAAGCTCGATACTCCGGGTCCGCTCGGATATTCGTGCGCGGGCGAAGTCATCGCAGTCAGCGAGGATGTCGAAGACTTGAAGCCAGGCGACCGCGTCGCATGCGGCGGACAAGGCGCGAGCCATGCGGAGGTCGTCAGCGTGCTCCGCAATTTGTGCGTGAAAATTCCGGATGAAGTCCCGTATGAAGAAGCGTGCTTTACAACGCTCGGCGCAATTGCAATGCAGGGCTTGCGTCAGGCGAACGTGACGTTTGGCGAGAATGTCGTCGTGATCGGACTGGGCCTCGTTGGTCAGCTCGCATGTGCAATCGCGAGGGCTGCTGGCTGCATTACGATCGGAGTCGATCTCGACGATCATCATGTCGAGGTGGCCCGCAAACATACTGCGACGCACGCATTCAACCGCAATCAGGCTGGCCTCGCGGATACCATTCGCTCGCTCACGAATGGCTTCGGCGCTGACGCCGTTATTATATGTGCCGCGACGAGTTCGAACGATCCGATCACATTTTCCGCGGAGATCGCTCGCGACCGCGCTCGAATTATTATGGTTGGCGTGAGCGAAATGAATTTGCCGCGCGATGTTTATTTTGTGAAGGAGTTGGAGTTTCGTTTGTCGCGTTCGTACGGCCCTGGCCGCTACGATTCGAATTACGAAGAGCACGGCATGGATTATCCGATTGGCTACGTTCGCTGGACCGAACGCCGCAACATGCAGGAATTCGTCCGCCTGCTTGGCGAAAGGAAGATCGATCCGAAGCCCATTACTACTCACACATTCCCGATCGAACGGGCGAGCGATGCCTATGCTATCATTGCCGGAGAAGTGAAGGAGCGGTATCTCGGAATGGTACTCACCTATCCTGCTCCAATGACAAATGACGAATTACGAATGACGAATGGAACTCCGCGCTCTTCGGAAAGGCCATTCGTAATTCGTAATTCGAAATTCGTAATTAATGTGGGTTTTATTGGCGCCGGAAATTTTGCGCAGGGATTTTTACTTCCAACTTTAAAAGAACATGCGCGACTCGTTGCCGTCGCAAATCAATCGGGCGCAAGTGCGTCCGATGCGAAGGCGAAATTTGGCTTTGAGCGGATCTCCACTGACGCGCATGATATTATTTCGGCGAACGACATCGATACTGTCTTCATCGCAACGCGCCATGGGGACCATGCGCGGCTTGCAGCCGAGGCACTGCGCGCAGGCAAGCATGTGTTCGTTGAAAAGCCGATGGCACTCACGCAGGCACAGCTTACACTCGTCGCAGCGGCATTCGAAGAAGCGCGGCGGACGCTCGATGTGAAGTTTATGGTCGGCTTCAATCGTCGTTTTTCTTCGCTCGTGCGAAAAACGAAATCGTTTTTCGATGAAGTCTCGCCCAAGATGATTTTTTACCGAGTCAATGCCGGGCCGCTTCCGAAATCTCATTGGACGCAGGATGAGCACGAAGGCGGCGGACGTATTATCGGCGAAGGGTGTCACTTTATCGACACCGCCGCATATTTAACGGGCGATGCAATGCCGCGCTCCGTCTATGCGCGTTCCATCGCGGCAGGCCGCGCCGATGTGCTCGATCGCGATTCCGTCTCCATCACGATCGACTACGACGACGGCAGCGTTGCGACGATCCTCTACATTGCGACCGGCGATAAATCGCTGCCGAAAGAAGAACTGCAAGTGTTCTCTGGCGGGCGCACCGCGATCATGAAAAATTTTACTGAGCTTGAACTCTGGAGCGGCAGCGGTAAGCCAAAGACCGAGCAAGGCTCCGGTAAAGGACATCAGGAAGAGGTGAAGGCATTCCTTGCATCGTTGAATGCCGATAGCGAAGGCCCGATCCCGTTCGACTCGATGCTTGCGACCACACTCGTCACGTTTGCCGCGCGCGAATCGCTCGCGACCGGTGAAGTTATTCGATTTCCATGACCTACCATTAGTTTGTAAATCTATCTATTGCCATGTCCCGTTTTTTCGTCCCCCTGTTTTTTTCTGCGGCCTTGATTGTCGCCGTGAGCGGCGCCGCATTCTCGCAGATGTCGCCAACTTCGGACTCGTCCGTTCACCAGCAGACGATATACCGCACACCTGTCGACTCCATGCGGTACGATTCCACGTATCGCGCGCGGAAGGCCATGCTCGATAAATGGGTCGGCCAGCAGCGCCGGACTGCCGCTCCGCAGGAAGATTTTTTGAGCGTTTATGCGGGCTACGGAGGCTATCTGCAAATTTTACCGAAAGACCTGAATCAGTTTTTCTCCGAACGTGCCCTTCGGACCGATCCCACTGGTGACCGGGATAATTATAGCACCGTCGATCGTGCGATCATTCTTGCGGGCCACGCGCAGCTCACGAAATCGTGGGGTATTTATTTCGAGTACGATTACACCGCGAAATTTTTCTACTCGATTGTCGATAGCGTGACTCCGGGACCGCAGAACCTTGCGGGACTTCAGGAAGAACTCGATCTCAACGAACACGCGCTGATCGTGGGTGGAACGGTCGTGCTCTTTACCTCGCCCTTTTATCGGCTGCGAGCGACGGGTGGCTTTGGCGGAATGATCGCGTTCACGACGGAGACCGAGACGGGCGCATCGCAGCGCACAGCAAGCGCGGAGGGCTATCAAGTCAACTTCGATCTGCTCAATGATTTCCGTTTTGCCGACCGGGCGAGTTTTACTATCGACTTGCTCACGCGCTCGATCGCTACGGGGAAACTCAAAACCTCGAGCGGCGAGGTACTCGACACGCAATTCGGTCGAGGTAAACCAACTGCAATCGCACCGAACGCTTCGAACTTCGTGTATGGCGTTGCTGCGGGGTTAGTTTATTATTTTTGAACGGAGCACTCTCCGCACGATGCCAAACGCAAGTTGGTGGAAAGAATTTTATCGCGCTGAGCGCGAATCGCTCGGGACTAAGGTGCTTGAACGAATGATAGCAGATGCGCCGAAATTCTCATTGCCGGCATCGGGCGCGTTGATCTTTCCTCACACACGGCTTATGTATTCCGGTCATTTAATTGCTGCTGCATCGCGCGCAGTTGTAGATTCAGGTCGGGATACCGTGCTTGCAATAGGTGTGTTGCACGGAGGCACTCGTGGTGACCCTTCCTTGCGTGGAATTCACGGTCCCGGCGCGCCAGAGGATAAAGATATTTGGAGGGACGAATTTTCCCTCGATAATTTTTCTGCATTGCTCGCAACGGCGGCTGAAGTTTTAGACAAACCCGTGCCCAAGCTGATTGTGCGCTATCCATTTCTGACTGGTGACAATCCGGAATCGCTCGCAGGTTTCGACGAGCTGCAAATGCTTGTGAAAGAAGGCGCGGCGCTCGTCGCGACGGCCGATCTTGTCCATCATGGCGCGGGATACGGTACACCAAAAGGCGAGCAATTATCGTCTGTGAATGCCGCGACGCTCGCGATTGCTCGGCGATGGATCGAAGAACAATTCTCATTACTATCGCATCGGGATTACGAGGGTTTTCTTGCAAAAGCAGAATCGGTACGCTCCGATTTTCGGGATGCCGGGCCGGTCATAGCCGCGCTCGCTCCCAATGGGAAGTACTTCATTCACGATCTTATGCTCGTGAACTATGCCGATGTATTACATGCCGAGGAGCCGACGTGGGTGGCGGCATCGCTCGTAGAATTGGAATAGAACGCATAATTGTCAGATCGTCCCTGGTTGTTCCGTAAATTTGCAGCATGAAATTCGTCACATTCCTCACCCATGAAACGCTGGATGACCGCGATGAGCAGCGGTTGGGCCTTGTCGTCGGCAATGAAGTTGTCGATCTGGAACATGCCAGCAAAGACCTCGGCACACCGTTGCCTTCGGAGATCGTCGCGTTTCTTCGCTTTGGCGAGCCTGCCATGCTCGCCGCAAAAAAAGTGGATGAAGTCGCCGCGAGCGACCCGGAAATATTTAAGGACAAAAACGCGCGGCATCCCATGGACCGCGTCCGGTTGCTTGCGCCGGTGCCGCGGCCAACCTCCATGCGCGATGGCTATGCGTTTCGCCAGCATGTCGAGGCGGCGCGGCGCAATCGCGGCGTCGAGATGATCCCCGAGTTCGATCAGTTTCCCGTGTTTTATTTTACGAACCATCAGGCGGTAATTGGTTCGGGGCCGATGGAAGTAATGCCCGAGCATCTGAACCATCTTGATTTCGAACTCGAAGCTGCGATCGTAATTGGCAAGCAAGGCAAGAATATTCGAGCGAGCGAAGCAGACGAACATATCGCAGGCTATACCATCATGAACGATTGGTCGGCGCGTGCTCTGCAAATGGAAGAGATGAAGCTTTCACTCGGTCCCGCGAAGGGCAAAGATTTTGCGACGGCTATCGGCCCGTACCTTGTGACGCGCGATGCACTCGCAGCGCACCGCATTCCCGGCGAGCATGGCGAACGATACGATCTTACGATGACCGCATCGATGAACGGCAAGGAATATAGTCGTGGAAATCTGAAAGATATGACGTGGACATTCGCCCAGATCATCGAGCGCGCGAGTTACGGCGTCACACTGTATCCCGGCGATGTCATTGGCTCTGGCACGGTCGGGACAGGTTGCTTCCTCGAATTGAACGGATCGAAAATCACGAATAATCTTTGGGTGCAACTGGGCGATACGGTGACCTGTGCGATCGAAGCATTGGGTGAGTTGACGAATACGATCGTCGCCGCGTCATGAACGCGCTCTCGGCATCCGCGCGCAAAGGTCCGATTGCAGTGCTCGCGGCTGCTCTGCTCTGGAGTACCGGCGGTCTGTTTATCAAAGAAGTTACGCTCGATGCATGGGGCGTTTCGTTTTGGCGAAGCAGCTTTGCCGGAATTACCCTTTTTGCAATTTACGCCGCGGTGCAACGCGGCAAAAAGTTAGGAAGCTTGCGGGAATGGTGCTCGCCATTCGTTTTATTGGGCGCGTTCTTTTATGCCGCTATGCTCGTCTCTTTTGTATTCGCGACCAAGCTTACCACCAGCGCGAACGCTATTTTTCTCGAATACACTGCGCCTATCTATTTGCTCTTTATCGAGCCGATAT
Source organism: Kapaibacterium sp. (SeqCode) (assembly GCA_035552495.1). Taxonomy (GTDB): domain Bacteria; phylum Bacteroidota; class Ignavibacteria; order Palsa-1295; family Palsa-1295; genus PALSA-1295. The sequence goes on from DASZLH010000127.1 coordinate 6,947, forward strand.
TGGCGCATACAAAAATGAAGCGGGCCGATATAGCAACGGTTTTCATCTCCACATCGGCGATGGCGCTCTTCTTTGTTGGCAAGTTCGAGTTCGCGAGTTTTTGGGGAAATGTTGCGGCGCTTGGCAGCGGTATTGCATTCGCCATGTATGCGCTAACGCTGAAACATCAGCGGGCGACGGTCGCGAGCCGCTGGCAGGGTGTTATTGTTGGGCATGTAGCGATTAGTATTGCGATGGCGGTGGTAGCAACAAGTGGCGCAACTAATCTTGCTCTCTCCGAAATTGATTTCTGGCGATTGCTTTTTCTCGGCATCGTACAAATCGGTATAGCGTATGCTTTTTTTACTTACGGCATTGCGCATATCCGGGCGATCGATGCGACGCTGATCTCGATGATCGAGCCCGTCCTCAATCCGATTTGGGTCTTCTTAGGCATCGGTGAGCGGCCAGCGAACTTCGCCATCGCCGGTGGGCTGATTATTCTGTCGGTTTCCATCGTCCGAACCGTTCGTGGAAATCGGGAAGTGATGGAAGTGGAAGCCGTGCGGTCGGGAGAGTAACTTGCGTCGCATGCTGCAACGCTTCTAATGATGAAAGCTTTGGTATTGCAGATAGATCAGCCGGTCGATTAAGTTTTTCTTTCCAGGTTCATTGGCGCGGGTATCGATATATTGAAATCGGTCGGATTCATGCAATGGCACGCCTGGCGGCAACGCGCTATCGACAAATGTGCGCGCGAACGATTTATCGAAGAGACCTGCAATATACGGCATATAGTTTGGCGGACGAACGAACGCCGTATCCTTCTCTCCATTAATTCGTGCGAGATTGATCGGATTGCCATAGAACCATCCGAAGTGTGCATTCGGAAATTCGGAGCCGAGCGTTGCAGCATCGAACCAATAATCGGTGCCGGGATTTATCAAAACGAGTGTCGAATCCAATCGGACCGTTGCGAGCAAGGTCCGCACTTCCTCTTCTCCCGCTTGTTGTTCCATGAGTTTCGGATAGCTGAAGAGATCGAAGTTACTATAATACCCCCACGATACCTTATCATTCGAATGGATACGTCGCGCAGACGCCATCGCGATTTCGGGATTGTTGGAAAACGATGGTATGAAAAGAAACAGCGCGAGGTTCAGCGCAAGATAGACGACCCCAATAGTTTTGATGGAAGTTGCTTTATCGAGCGCGACGAGAATCAAGCATGGCAGCAGTATCATCGCATCTGCAAGCATTTCTTCTCGTGAAAAAGTATTGAGTAAAAAGAATACACCGAGGATCAGGAATGCCGATTGATAATCCCGTGCAAGCGTGCCGCGCTTTCGACGAAAACTCGCCGGCAGCAGTAAATTAATGGAGAAGACCGCAATGATAATACCTTGTAGAATGAGATTGATCTCGCGCGGTTTATAAAATGTTGGATTGATCGCGTGCCATAGATCGTGGGTGCCAAAATAAAATATTTGTAGCAATAGCCACGAACTGGCTCCGATCAGAATAAGTCCGAATAATATGAATGTGCGTTTCGACCGAGGAGTATAAAGTGTGTGATGATAGTTGAGTCCGACGGTTAGAATTGCAATGAGCAAAATAAAAGGCCAGAACCCAATCGACAAGCTAAGCCCAAACAGCAGTGCCGCAATGCTGTGATTGCGCTTTACCGGACTGGTAAAAAGATAGAGCAGCCAGATCGCCATGAACATCGTGACAAGCTGGGTGCCAAACGTATGCGAAAGATATAGCACCGTTACATTGAATGCGAGTAACGCTGCGGCCCAATAGGCGTGTTCGGTGCTTAACGTTCGTCGCGCAGTCTGGAAAAAGAGCCAGACACTACCTGCAACAAGCAGCGCCTTGAAAATCAGGAGCGCGGCGAATACATTGCCGCCGGTCGCGAACGTGATCGCATAAGGTATCCACAACCAGTGCGCGTGAAGCGCGGTGAATGCGCCGGGTTGACCGCGCGTCCAATGTTCGAGGCTCTGATAGAGAAGCGCGCTCGTGCCAGTCCCAACGATAGTCGGTGGAACGAGCGAGAGTAATCCGGCAACGAGCGGCAATACGAGCGAAGCCCAGCTAATCCGTTCGGATTTCTGAGGAAGGATTTCGGCAGAGGGTTTATTGGTCGGGGCGATCAAAAAGGTAGTAGATTTGCGTTGCGGTATAACCCGAACATCGGGAATGCGACTCCCACGAATCTTAGTGATGAACATTATAAGAAAGATGTTACAGCGATCGTTCGAACTTATCCCAAACATCATTCAAATCCCATAAATCCAGGTTCAGACCATGATCGGCTTCGGATACGACGTACATAAATTAGCGGAAGGCGAATCGCTCGTGCTGGGCGGCGTGGTGCTGGAATCGCGGTTAGGGACCGTCGCGCATTCTGACGGCGATGTGCTCATTCACGCCATCATGGACGCAATGCTCGGCGCGCTGGCGCTCGGCGATATCGGTCTCCATTTTCCAGACACGAAAGAAGAATGGCGCGGCGCCGATTCGATCGCGATGCTCAAGCGCGTCTCTCACATTCTTCGCAGCGAAGAAACGCATGTGGTAAATATCGACTCGACGGTCGTCCTCGAAGCGCCGCGCCTTCGTCCGCATATCGAAGCTATGCGCGAGCGAATCGCCAAAGCACTCTCACTCGATGTGAAGCGCGTTTCCATCAAAGCCACGACCAACGAACGCCTCGGCTTCATTGGCCGCGAAGAGGGAGTGGCCGCGTATGCGGTGGTGCAGGTGGAGTGGGATTAGTCCATGATGGCATAGGTATAAATTGAGTAGTCGAGTTTTGTAACCTCTATAGGATTGAGGTGTTTCTTCGGCAACATCCAATCAAACAGGAGGTTATTATGAATAAAGCAGTTAGAGTCTTCGCAATTCTTTTTCTCACATTAATTTTTGGAAGTGTCCAGGCTCAAGGTGTTGTGAATGGTCACTGGCGGCACTTTCGTAACGCGACAACGCCGCGCGCTATGATCGCCGATGGGGCCTATTTATGGGTAGCGGCGGATGCGGGGCTCTTAAAATTCGATCGTGAAGCCGACACGATCATTGCTTTATATTCCACGGATAACTCTGCGATTCCTGCGGACGACGTGTGGAAGCTGACGCTCGATAAAGAAGGTG
>DASZLH010000128.1:0-6174 GCA_035552495.1 Kapaibacterium sp. (SeqCode)
CGCTCCGCTTCACCCTGGGCTAATTTCCGTTTTGCTGAAATTCTGGACAACCGGTATTTAGCCCAGGGTGAAGTGGAGCGGAACCCTGGGAATTCGATAGGCGCATTCATCGTCGACGATGTCATCGTCCACATTTACCGCGCGCCGCGCTCGTTTACAGGCGAGGACTTATGCGAGATCACATCACACGGTTCGCCAGTCATAGCACAGGAAATTTTATCGCTGCTTGTTTTGCAGGGCGCTCGTCAGGCGGAGCCGGGCGAATTTTCGAGGCGCGCTTTTTTTAATGGCAAGATCGGTATCGAGGAAGCCGAACTCATCGCCATCAAAGCCGACGCAAAATCGGAAGCCGAACTCCATGGCGCCGAGCTTGCGCTGCATGAGAAGTTCGAAAGGTTACGCCACGCTTATGAAGGGCTTATCAGCCTGATAGCACAAATCGATGCAGAAATTGATTTTGGGGAATCCGATCATATCGATATTGATAATTTCGGCGAGCGCGTAAACGCCGTTATCGATGTTTTAAATCAGCTTATCCGCGAGAGCGCCAACCGGCGTGAGAATGCGGGGTACTTCACGATCGCGCTGACGGGTCCGCCCAATGTCGGCAAGAGCAGCGTCTTCAATGCGCTGCTGAATTATGAGCGGAGTATTGTAAGCGATACGCCCGGCACGACGCGCGATTATGTCGAAGCATTTATTTCCGTCGATGGCTTTCGGGTAAAGCTAATCGACACCGCCGGCCTGCGGGAAGCATCCGAGTCTATCGAGCATCGCGGCATCGAGCTGGGACAATCCGCAAGCCGTCACTCCGATTTTACATTGCGAGTTACGTCCCCGGATGACCGCAAACCGGATGAAGTTGGCGCTTTGCTGCTGCATAACAAGATCGATCTCGATGCATGGGCAAGCGGATTGCGAATGTCCGCGAAGACAGGAGAGGGCATGGAAAGCGTTCATCGGTGGTTAAGCGAGAAGCTTCACGAGCGGTCTTCCGAATTTAGCCAAATAGCGCTGAGTGATTCGGAACGGCGCACGCTCGAATCGATCGTCAACGCACTTTCGAATGTCGATCCAAATCTGGAGCCGCCAATCCTCTCCGAAGAGCTTCGCAACGCTGCGGCCTCTATCGGCGAGTTGCTTGGAATGAACATTTCGGCCGACAGCCTGGATTATATTTTTAGCAAAATGTGTATCGGTAAGTAGAGGGGGTAGCGGATAGTTGATAGTGGATAGTGAATAACCTCTGTCATTCTGAGCGAAGTTCATCCGACCGAAGGAAGGATGAACGAAACGAAGAATCTCTTGTAGTTAAGAGATCCTTCGACTACGCAAGATTCCGCTATTGCTCCACCTGCTTCACTCAGGATGATAGCTGTGATAAAACGTAGAATTTTAGTTTTCTAATTATTTTTTAGACCTTCAGAATATTTTTATAGTCTAAAATAGATATATGGCGTAATTTGTTCATTTGCCGTAGAGTTCATGAACTTTAAACTGACACCGCACTATATAATTTAGCTTATTTTAGTTTTCTTAATTTTTCAAAACATACATCGTTCCACGTGGAACACTTCGCAGACATATTGGTAATTGGTGGTGGCCACGCTGGGATCGAGGCCGCAAATGCCGCGCATAAAATGGGGCTGAAGGTCCGCCTTGTTTCGATGTCAGCCGAGAAGGTTGGGACGCTCTCGTGCAATCCGGCCGTGGGCGGAACGGCTAAAGGTCAGGTCGTTAAGGAGATCGATGCGTTGGGCGGACTTATGGGCGAGATCACGGACGAGTGCTCGCTACAGTTCAAAATGCTGAACCGCTCGAAAGGCAAAGCTGTCTGGTCGCCGAGGTCGCAGGTAAGCAGAAGTCAGTATCCGGTCATTGCGCAGCGGCGTCTACGAGAGCTCGATCCAGAGATAATCTTTGAAGGCTCCGTCGAGAAGATTTGGATAGAGGATGGCCGAGCAGCCGGGGTTATCCTCGGAACCGGCGAACGGTTGCGGGCAAAGGCGGTCGTTATCTGCGCCGGGACTTTCCTGAATGGAGTAATGCATACGGGGCTTGAGCAAGTTGCCGGAGGAAGGTTCGGCGAAAAGCCTGCGGCATTAAAGACTGAGCCGGAAGGCGCTCTTGTCCTACATACAGCTCGTTTGAAGACGGGAACTCCGCCGAGAGTATCGCTGAAATCTATTGATCTAAATGGATTAGAAGCCCAGCATGGCGATAATCCTATTCCTTTTTCTTCTCGGACTACTCATCCTATCCTGAATTCGATCGCGTGTTATTTGACCCATACATCCAAAAGGACGCATGAGATATTAGCCAAAGGTTTCGACCGGTCGCCGATGTTTACTGGAAGAATTCAGGGGAAGGGGCCACGATATTGCCCATCGATCGAAGATAAGATCGTCCGGTTCGCGGAAAAGAGCGAGCATCATATTTTCCTGGAGCCGGAAGAGAAAAATGGGGACGTGGTCTACGTTAATGGGTTTTCGACGAGTCTTCCGGAAGATATTCAGCTCGAAGCGCTCAGAACGCTTCCTGGATTGGAGCAGGTCGAAATGCTGCGGCCAGGGTATGCGGTGGAGTATGATTACTTTCCTGCTTACCAGCTCGATTACACGCTGGAGAGTAAGTTAGTCCAAGGACTTTATTTTGCCGGTCAGGTCAATGGGACTTCCGGCTATGAGGAAGCTGCGGCCCAGGGAATTATAGCCGGTATTAACGCTGCGGCGAAGCTGCTCGGGAAGCCGAAGTTTACCCTGGGGCGCGATGAAGCTTATATTGGAGTCCTGATCGATGATCTTATTAATAAGGTCCAGGAGGAGCCGTACAGGCTTTTCACGTCCAGCGCAGAACACCGGCTTTTGCTTAGGCAGGACAATGCCGATCTCCGGCTTTCCGATAAAGCCTATGAATATGGACTTATCTCGAAGGAAGAATACGACAAAGTTTTACAAAGGCGCGAGCTTATCAAGCTCGCGATGGATTGGGCTGAGACGGAGCGCGTTACGATAAGCGAGAGTCCTCTTGTCCGGGATAGTGTAAAGAATAGGATCAAGTCGAAGAACGGCAGTTTTGCTGAATTTCTTAGTCACTCGGGTAATGATGCAATTAAAACGAGGCTAAACTCATATCCAGACCTGTTGGAGATTGTAGATACCGAAATAGCTTATGAAGGCTATATTCGCCAGCACCAGTTGCAGATCGCTCGTGTAAAGAGCAGCGAGTTACATGAAATACCTATCGAGTTCGATTACTCGAAGCTTATTGCTCTCAGTAAAGAAGCTCGTGACATGCTTCGAAAAATTCAACCTAAATCGTTAGGGCAGGCTTCGCGTCTTCCTGGTGTTACACCATCTGACAGCGCAATCTTGATGGTCGCTCTTCAAAAATAATGACTGTTCCACGTGGAACAAGTAATATGACTTGATATTTATAAACGATGCCATTTATATTCAACTTTATTGATGAGTAAGCTCTTCGAAGAAGTAAAATCTCTCGCCACCGAGCAGCGAAATCCCGATTCCATAAGAATGGATGAAATGACGACGCAGGAAATCCTTGGTCTCATCAATCGGGAGGATGCAAAAGTAGCCGAGGCAGTTCGAATAGAGATACCACACATTACTCCCATTGTGGACGAACTTGTTCGTCGGTTTCGAAATGGCGGCAAGCTTTTTTATGCAGGCGCCGGAACGAGCGGACGTATGGGTGTCGTCGATGCTGCCGAATGCCCACCTACTTTTGGAACAACGCCAGAGATGGTCCAGGCAATCATCGCTGGCGGACCGCAAGCTGTTTTTCAAGCTCAGGAAGGAGCAGAGGACAATCCGGCAAACGGGCAAAAAGCAATCGATGGATTTGGAGTGACGGCAAGGGATATGATTATTGGTATTGCCGCGAGTAAGAGGACGCCATTCGTTCTCGGAGCTTTGGAGCGAGCTTTTGAGATCGGCGCATACACGGTGCTACTCACGACAAACCCGCGCGAATCGGTTTCCGCCAATTATCTTAGTGAGACGATCTGTCCGGTCGTCGGACCTGAAGTGCTGATGGGCTCGACACGAATGAAATCTGCAGTCGCGCAGAAGATGGTGCTCACGATGATCACGACGACCGCGATGGTCCGGCTTGGCAAAGTGTATGAGAATATGATGGTCGACCTTCAGCTAACGAATAAGAAGCTGGAAGAGCGGGCCAAACGAATCATCATGATTGCGACGGATTGCAGTTACGAGCGTGCGGAGGAATTACTGCGTGAAACCAAGGGGCATGTAAAGACGGCGATCATCATGCAGATCGCAAACTGTTCGAAGAATGAAGCAGAACAAATGATTGCTAAATCGGATGGATTTGTGAAGCAAGCGATTAGGAAATTATCAGAACCGTGATTTGAGAAGATTCTACAGATTAAAAAAGATTAGAATTCAATCTCATAAAATCAAATTAATCTCTCCAAATTCAGGTTCAGACAAATACGAGTGTCCACTAATTATGGTAACCGAAGAAGCCATTCGAAATTTCGCCGCTGAAGTTGCGCGCCGTTACAAGCCGGAGAAGATTATTCTCTTCGGTTCCTACGCTCGCGGGACCGCAAACGAAGATTCCGATGTGGATATGCTTGTCATTATGGATTTTGAAGGAAGAGAACGTCAAATGGTCTCGGAAATTCGATCCAAAATTCGATCGCATTTTCCTCTTGATTTACTCGTTCGTCGTGCTCCGGATATTCAATGGCGAATCAAGGAAGACGATTTTTTTCTTCAGGAGGTTATGCGGCAAGGCACCATTCTTTATGCGACCCCTCACTGAGGAATGGCTCTCTTTGGCCAATGGTGACTATCGGACGATGCGCCGGGAGTTTCGCGTCACGGAAGAACCGAACTATCGAGGGGTTTGCTATCATGCGCAGCAATGTGTCGAGAAGCTCTTCAAAGCATTCCTCCATGCAAATCGAATTGCATTTCCCAAAACGCACGATATCGTGGAATTGATTGAACTTGCCCTTCCTCTACGACCTGAGTGGGAAAAGCTGATTCCCGCTGCAGGCGAGTTAACAAAGTATGCGACCGATACACGCTATCCGGGCGACCCGTTTTATTCGGATGAAACAGAGCAAGCTGTCGAAACTTGCGAGCAAATTAGGCCCCTTGTTTTAAATGCCTTAAACGAACTCGATCAACTCCGCCTCGAATAATGTTCGAAAAACTTTTTACTCCGTTCCAAATCAACTCGATGACGCTGGCTAACCGCTTGGTGCTGCCGGCTATGGTCACGCGGCTTTCGGGAGAAGATGGCCTGGTGAATCAGGACATAACCGATCGTTATGTCCGGTTTGCAAAAGGGGAGGTGGGGCTTATCGTCGTCGAAGCAATGGCGGTGCATTCGGCGAAGTCGGGCCCTTTGCTTCGTATCTCTGGCGATGAATTCAAGCCTGGACTTTCTGAGCTTGCTCGAAAAATTCACGATACCAGCGATTCGAAGGTCGTCCCGCAAATAATACATTTTCTAAAAATTGCGCGCAACGGCTGGCGGCAAAAGATCGAGGACTTATCCATCGCGGATATTCAACTCATTGTCGAGCAATATGGGCAAGCCGCGCTCCGCGCTCGCGAGTGTGGCTACGATGGTATCGAGATGCACATGGCCCATGCGTACACGCTTTCGAGCTTTCTCTCTAAAAAGAATAAACGACCCGATCTATACGGCGGGAAGTCTCTCGATAACCGCATCCGTCTTCCGCTGCAAGTGATTGCAAAAGTGCGTGAACGTGTCGGTGAAGATTTCCCGATTGGCGTCCGGTTTTTAGGAGAGGAATGCATCAAAGGCGGTTACACGACGGAAGAATCGGCGACTATCGCGTTGCGATTTGCGCAGGGAGCATCGTCCACGATGCGCGGAGTGGATTATATTTCGCTTTCGGCTGGAGGCAAATTCGAGGACGCGATTCATAAAGAAGGAGAGGTGCTTTATCCCTACACCGGTTATTCCGGCGACCGCTGCATGCCTCCGATGGATTACCCCGACGGATATAATCTTCACATGGCCGAAGCAGCTCGCCGAATGCTGCGGCGTCATGGATTAAGAACACCAGTCATTGCGACCGGGAAAATTCCATCGCCCGAATTCGCTGAAGAAGTTTTGCAGGACGATCGGGCCGATCTTATCGGTATG
>DASZLH010000129.1:0-6877 GCA_035552495.1 Kapaibacterium sp. (SeqCode)
GCAAGTGTCATACGTGCATGACGATGCGCTTTACAGCTATTTTTATCCGATCGATGGGACGCGCTTTAATCTTGGATTTTCCGTCGCTCCGCAGATCGCCAGTGACTGGCTTGGCTTCTTTACACCGAGTTTCGATTACCGGCATTATTTCAAGATAACCGGTCTGTTCTCGCTTGCGACGCGCCTGACCGCAGCCGCCAGCTTTGGCCCGACACCGCAGCATTTCTTTATCGGCGGCGTCGATAGCTGGATCAATCGATTTTATAAAGATGTCGGATTTCCGATCACAAGCCCGCAGGATTTCGCATTCTTTACTCCGGGCTTGCCGCTCCGAGGCTTTGCCTACGATGAAAAAATCGGCACGCACTACGCTATCGGGAATATCGAGCTTCGGTATCCATTCCCCATCATCGTTGGTGGATTTCCGCTCGCGTTCTTTGGCGATTCGTTTATCGATGCCGGAACAGCATGGAACCACACCGTCTATCTCTTCCAAAAAGATAACACGACGGGTAACTGGCAAACACGCGATCTCTTGCTAAGTACTGGGACGGGTATTCGCACTTACCTGTTCGGATTTTACGTCCACATGGATATCGCCTGGACGACGAACATCGAGACCTGGTCACGTCCGGTCTATCTCATTTCGCTCGGCGAAGATTTTTAGCAAGCTCATTTTTTCTATAAATTCTATAGAATTAATAGAATCTATAGATTTTGTAGGTGTGTTCATCAGGGCATGTCCGAAGAAGGCTTTCTCGATCCCCATGGTTACCGCGATTTGTATGCCTTCCAAAAAGCGGAAATCATTTATGATCTAACATATCATTTTTGCCAACGATTTCTGAAAAAAGGCGATCGAACTATCGATCAAATGGTGCAGGCCGCGCGGTCCGGCAAACAAAATATCATTGAAGGCGCCAAAGCTTCCGCGACCTCGAAAGAAATGGAAATTAAACTTACCAATGTCGCGCGCGCATCTCTGGAAGAATTGCTCGCAGATTTCGAGGATTTCCTGCGTACTCGCAATTTTAAACAATGGGATAAAACTTCCAAAGAAGCGATTTACGTTCGAAAGCTTGGAAGCGATCAATCGAATAAAGCCCATGAGACCTATCGCCACATCTGGGAAACAAAATCAGCCGAAGCCATTGCTAATGTTGCGCTTTGTCTCATCCATCAAGCCAACTTCCTCTTAGACCGACACATCCGCCGGCTCGAACAGGACTTCGTGAAACATGGCGGAATCCGGGAGCGAATGACACATGCGCGACTTAAGTTTCGCGGACACACTTCGTGAACTTCCTCGCTCGAATTGGCCGTGCTACTCGTAACTTCCTTGCGGAGCTCGGCGAGTTTTCGCGGCTGCTTGGACAGACGGCGAGCTACGCCGGATCTATTCCGAACGATCGCCGGCTACTCCTCGACCAGATGGAGCACATCGGAGTAGACTCTTTGCCGCTCGTTACTATTATCGGACTTTTTACCGGAATGGTCTCGGCCTGGCAGGCGGCCTACCAATTCAAGGGGCTAATTCCTTTTAGTTTTATCGGTGCAGCGGTTAGCCGCGCAATTTTTATCGAGTTGGGTCCCGTCCTTACAGCACTCGTCATCGCAGGACGAGTGGGAGCTTCCATAGCCGCAGAAATCGGCACAATGAAAGTGACCGAGCAAATCGATGCGCTCGAAAGTCTGGCAATCAGCCCGGTGCGCTATCTCGCGCTGCCGCGCATACTTGCGGCTGTATTGATGATGCCCCCCCTTGTTATTTTCGCAAATCTGATCGCACTTGGCGGTGCGTTTCTCGTCTGCGCGGGGTTTCTCGGTATTACCTCGAAAGTATTTTTCGATTCCGTTCAGCATTACTTCCACCTGAAAGATGTTATCGGCGGCCTGTTTAAGGCATTCTTTTTTGGTGGCGTAACGGCGCTCATTGGCGTTCATGTTGGCTTCAATGCATCCGGCGGAGCGGAGGGCGTTGGCAATGCGACGATCCGCGCGTTCGTGCTATCGAGTGCATCCATCCTGATCCTCGATTATATCCTCTGGACAATTATATTTTAGTCTGAACCGTGATTATTGGGATGTAGGGATTTATGGGATTTCGGACACGGTTTTTTTGATATAAACTCAATCTTCAAAATCCCTAATCCCAATAATCACGGTTCAGACATTACTCGTTACTACATTGATCTCCATTCATAATCTTCAAAAATCGTTCGGGGAGCAACCCGTCCTGCGCGGTATCGATCTCGAAATCGCGGACGGCGAAACGATCGCGATCGTGGGACAAAGCGGTTGCGGCAAGAGCGTGCTCTTGAAGCACATTATCGGGCTAATGAAGCCCGAAGCGGGGAGTGTCCTTGTCGATAATGTAAATATGGGGACTGCTCGCGAGCGCGAATTGCAGCGAGCGCGAAGACACTTTGGATTTCTATTTCAAAGCTCGGCACTGTTCGATTCTATGACGGTCGCGGAAAATATCACGCTCGGCCTACGAGAACATGGTGAGCGCGACAAAAACAGGCTCGCTCAAATCGTGAAAGACAAGCTGGCGCTGGTTGGACTGCGCTCCATCGAAACTGCGATGCCTTCCGATCTTTCTGGCGGCATGAAAAAACGCGTCGGGCTCGCGCGCGCGCTGGCCTCCGAGCCGAAATACATGTTTTACGATGAACCGACGACCGGACTCGATCCCGTAACCAGCGATCAGATCGATGACCTCATTCGCGATCTCACGGCGAAGCTACAGGTCACGAGTCTTATTGTCACGCACGATATGTTCACCGTCGAGCGCATCGCAAAGCGCGTCGTCTTTCTGCACGAAGGTCGCGTTTATTTCGATGGGACACCGGTAAGTTTTTCGCATTCGGATGACCCGATTGTACAACAATTTATCGAACGATATAAAGCGCCAGTTCTCTGAACTCTTTAAATTCACGTCAATACAATCCACATGAATTCCGATCTTTCGGTCCTCTATTTTTTCAATCGAACGCTGGCCTCCCCAGCGATAGATGCTATTACGAATATTCTGACGAATGTTCATTATTGGTATCCGGTCTATGCGCTTGCAGGACTGTTTTTAATCTATCGTTTCAAATGGCGCGGCGTGCGAATGGTCGTCGCCGCGCTGCTTCTTATAACGATCACCGATTCATTAGCGCATTACATCATCAAGCCATTGGTGGACCGTCCGCGGCCCTGTGCGCTCGTACCGAACGGTCAGCATATTGTTTCCTGGATACGCTTACCCATTGGCATGAAGTGGGACGAAAGTTTTCCTTCGAACCATGCGCTAAATAATTTTGCCATCGCCGCATTCTTTGGGATCGTCGATCGGCGTAAAAAGATTGGCCGATTGCTTTACCCGCTCGCATTCCTCATTAGTCTCGGACGTATCTATGAGGGCGTGCATTATCCGAGCGACGTGATCGGCGGCGCGGCGATCGGCGCTGCAATCGGGATTCTCTTTGCTATGCTCTTCGAATATATCGAGGAGCGAATACATCGAAACGGTCCCCAAGTTATTGTTCACGAACCGCTAACGGCAGAAGAAATCGGCTCCGTCGATCTCGCAGAAAAAGAAGAACAGAAGCGCGTGTGGCTGGACTGACCTTGCACAATTTATCGAGGCCATGTGTTCTTCTAAAAGGTAGAATCTTGAATTTATTTTTCCCATGTCACTCGATCCCGAAAAAGAATCGTATAAACAAGTACTCGATCACGGCTATGTTCGCTTGCTTGGCGTGCTCGGCGATGACTCTTCACCCGATAACGACGCGCGCATTTCGACGGGCGTTGCCGCGCGCAGCACGGAAAGCCAGACCACGCTCGTCCGCTTTCTTTTGCGGCACAAGCACACGACGCCCTTCGAAGGCAGCGTAATGAAGTTCGAAGTACGGGCGCCCATCATGGTGATCCGTGAGTGGTTTCGGCACCGCGCGTTCAGTTACAACGAAGAATCGGGCCGCTACAAACAGCTTGATCCATTGTACTATACTCCGGAGGCTGACCGCGTTTCGTATCAGGCGAAGAGCAACCATCAGGGGAGTGGCGAACCGCATCCGGACGCGCCGAGCTTTGTCGTGCAGTGGCACGACGAGCAGCAGGAATTCGAAGAGAGTTACGACGCGCTGATTCAAACGCATAACGTCGCACGCGAACTTGCGCGGCTGAACATGCCGGTCTCGCACTATTCGACGTTCATCGTCACCGGCAATTTGCTCAACTGGTTTCGCTTTTTAGAATTACGCATGGCGCCCGGCGCGCAATATGAGATCCGCGTGTATGCCGAAGCGCTCTACGAACTTGCCAAACAATATTTTCCTTGCTCGTTCGAGGCATTCGAGGACTACTGGCTTTCATCCGTACACTTTTCGAAGCGGGAAGCAGATTTGCTCGCGCAGATGCTTCCTGCTGCAATTTCACAGCAATGCTTCACGGAATCGGTGCCCACGCCCTCCCCGTATTTTACGAAGCGGGAAGCGGAGGAATTTCGGCAAAAGCTGCGGACCATAGGATTGCTCCAGGCAGAATGAAAGTCGCAAAAGATGTGGAGCAAGCCTCCAGGCTTGCCGGTCCGTTCTATTCTATAATTCTTCCCACATTCAATCGCGCGCACTTGGTAGTGAATGCTATTCAAAGCGTTCTCGCTCAAACATTTCCCGATTGGGAGCTGCTTATCATCGACGATGGCTCGCGCGATAATACATTCGAGATTGTTCGGCCATTCGTAATGAATGACGAGCGTATTCGTTATCATTATGCGACGAATCGCGGCCTTGCGATGGCGCGCAATATTGGCCTCACTATTGGGCGAGGTAATTATTTCACGTTCCTCGATTCCGATGATGAATATCTGCCGGAACATCTGGTCATTCGAGCGGAATATTTGCGGGCGCATCCCGAAGTCGAGTTGTTGCACGGGGGTGTAGAAGTGATTGGCTCCGATATGGTCGCGGATAAGCACGATCCTTCGAAACTGGTACCAATTTCGGATTGTGTCGTGGGCGGTACATTTGTAATCCGGCGTGATTTAGCGGAACGCTTGCAGGGCTTCCGAGCGATTGAATATGGCGACGATGCCGATTTCTTTGCCCGCGCAGAAGCGGCCCATGCAGTGATTCATAAGATCGACGCTACGACATACCGTTACAACCGGACAGAATCCGATTCGCTGACCGAAATCGCGAGCCGCGAAGGGATAGAGGGAATAAGCAAATTTCGGAATTTAGTCTGAACCTTGATTTTATGAGATTTCGATGATTAAAAATGCTCTCATTAAGTGTCATCCTGAGCGTAGTTCATTCGACGAAGGAGAATGACCGGAGAGAAGGATCGCATGAGGATGGCAGTGGAAAGCGATTCTTCGCTACGTAAATCTCCGCTATCGCTTCGATTTACTTCGCTCAGAATGACCTATAAAGACTTAAATCAGAAATTTCCTTAAGAAGATCAAACACAGTTTAAATTGAAAATTAAATTCCATCCCAAAAATCATTAAGATCTCATAAATCAAGGTTCAGACAAAAATCCCAGTCAGAGATGGCTAAGAAAACAACAAAGGAGAACGCACCCCGCGATGGCGCGCTCGCGCCGCGCACGCTGCCACGCGGTGAATCCCTCGAAGCGCGGCAACTTCGATTCCAGAAAATTTTTGGATTATTGAAGAAAGAATATCCCAATGCAAAATGCGCGCTTGAATTCGCCAATGCCTACGAACTCGTCGCCGCAACGATTCTTTCCGCGCAGTGTACCGATAAACGGGTGAATATTGTAATGCCCGATTTTCGCAAAGCATTTCCGAATCCGAAATCGCTTGCGAACGCGGATTTGGCTGACATCGAAGATGTAATTAAAACCACGGGGTTTTATCATCAGAAAGCAAAGTCATTGAAGTCGATGGCGGGCGACATCGTCGAGAAGTTTGGCGGCAAAGTGCCAGAGACGATGGAAGAGCTTACCACGCTGCGAGGCGTCGGACGAAAAACGGCGAACGTCGTGCTCGGCGATGCATTCGGAAAAGCGGAGGGCATTGCGGTGGATACACATGTGACAAGACTTTCCGGCCGGCTCGGACTGACGAAAGAAATGGAGCCTACGAAAATCGAGCGCGACCTGATGCTATTGGCAAAGCCCTCGCAGTGGACGCTCACCGCGCATGTCCTCATTCTGCATGGCCGCAGTATTTGTATTGCACGAAAGCCGAAGTGCTCGCAGTGTGTCATCGCGGAGTTTTGTCCCTCGGCTGGAATGGAGGGAAGCATCTGATGCCAACCCTGCTTTTGTTATTGGTGATGTTATCGTTTCCAAAGCAGGCTCCGTTAACTTCGCGGGATACCTCGCTGCTTCGGCCCTGGCAATTTAGCGCTTCCTGTACGGACCCTTCCACGACGCTCAATGGGACACTCACCATTGTTTTCGATAGTGCAACCTATGTTGTTGGTATTATGAAAGTAAATGGGAATACCATGCCTTTCCACGGAAGGCATATTGCACGCCGGCTGGCGGCGCGAACGGACGATGGATACTATCCGGTACTACGCCTCGATTGCACGCTTGACTCGCTCGGCCGTTCGCTTAGCGGTGTCATGCAGGCTTCGAAGATCAATGCCGTGGACGCGCGAAAACATCACAAAGATTTCTACAATGTAATGTTCGATTTTTATGCGGTCCACCCATGAGCGTTCTCAAGACGGTCCTTTTCGATCTCGACGATACGCTTTTCGATCATCGGCATAGTTCGCGCACGGCACTTGGACTCTTCAAAATCCGATTTGCAAAGCAGCTTGAACAAGTTTCGCTCGATGAACTGGAACGCGCAAACCTGGAAATCTTGAATGAGATACATGTGCATGTGCTCGATGGCTCGCTC
>DASZLH010000130.1:0-3293 GCA_035552495.1 Kapaibacterium sp. (SeqCode)
AATTTCTCATCGAGAAAGCGACCGAGCTTGGCGTCAAAGTTATTCAGCCTGTCGTTACGGAGCGCACCGAACGTTCGCATTTCAAGGCCGATCGCACCGAGCGCATTCTTCGCGCTGCCGTCAAGCAGACGAAGCGCGCGAACAAACCCTGGCTGCGCATGGCGACAACCGGCGCATCGCAAAAAGGAATGAGCGATGAAGTCTCTACGCTTCGTGCTGCGTTAGCCGAGGCCGTTCAGGAAAAATGCTCGCTCCTATTGCTGCATGAATTAGCATCGCCGGAATTTGACCTCAGAAATATCGTCGATCGGTTAAGTGATACTCCCATTGCAATTGCGATTGGTCCTGAAGGCGGCTTTAGCGAAGAGGAAGTACGCATGGCCCGCGAAGAATTCGGCGCAGCTATCGCTTCGTTGGGGCCACGCCGGCTGCGCGCAGAGACGGCTGCGATTGCAGCATTGGCGGTGGTAATTCGATAAGCTTAATAAAACTCTGCCCATGGTTTCCATAGGCAGAGTACGTGTTACGTGTTAGTGACTGATAGTAATGGTAAGACTAACTGTTATACTACCATTGGGCGCAATCGTACCATCGACTGTTGCGGAAACATGAATTGGAGCATCCAAAACAGGCGGTCCGGCAGGATTGCTGTCAAAAGCTACGCCGATTATATCTGCAGCTAATGCCCCTTGCTGGAATCCTGCTGATACCCACTGAGCGGCATTAACGAATTGGGACTTAATAAATGGTCCTGATGTAGTTAATGCATTCGTTTGCCGAGTCGTAAGTGCGAAACGACTGGAAAATGCGCCGACGAAGTTAGCGCCAAGATCCGCTGCGAATAAATTCCAGCCGGATTGATCAAGGTTATTCAGATAAGTTGTAAGTGTTGCGTTATTTAGAGTGTCCATTGTTAATTTGGTTAATTGAAATGAAGTGAATGGTCCGAATCGAATGGGCTGGCCTTAGCCCATTCTTCTCGGTGGTTGGTTTCACGAGCGCGCTCATACTGTTAGATGTCTCCAGTACTCCCGAACTGGACACGCACTACCGAATTTTTTTTATTCTCGATTGCACTTTTTTTAGCGCGCGCTGCTGGCGCTTATGGAGACGTTCTTGACTCAGTCCATGCATTCGCGCAAATTCGGCAATGGACTCGCCGTCCCGGTATTTTGCGAGCAGTAATTCGCGGTCTTCGTTGCTGAGAATATCGAGCATCACGTCGAGGAAATCTCGGAGTTCGAGCGTGCGCGCCGCATCTTCTTCGCACGGCAAATTCAAAGCTTCGTCGAGCGTCGTGTGCTTCCGTAATTTCCGCCGCTCGTTCATTAGGCAATACAGGCTGGAAGTGAAGAGCCACGCCCGCACCTCATTCGCGGTCGAGAACAGAAGGGATTTCGTCAGCAGCAGTTCGATCGCTGCACTGATAGCGTCCTCGATCTCTTCGTTCGAGGCGCCCAAAAATCGCGGACGCAATCGCCGCTTTAACTGATTGCGCTCGCGGCGCCAATCGGCGAAGATCAGCGCGCATGGGAGAATAATTTGCCGGTTGATAATTGACGGTCCGTCTAATGGTAGGGTATTCAAACAATGTGGCTCCATAGGATGAAATAAGAAATTAAATGTAGGTGCCCATATAAACACCATCAATATAATAAATTATCCCATCATGGCGATAAAAAATATAGAAATATTACTTTTTCATTAGGATTCGAACTCTAATTTTATAATTTTTAGCGATTCTGTATCCCCGTAAGTTATTGAAAAATAAGGGACTTAGCCGGAATTTCGATGGGAACTTTTAGAATTAATTGAATCTGCGGAACTTTTATGTTGATTTTGGTGTTGTATGTTGTTAAATGCCAAAATACATTTTTATCGCTTATCCTGATCGAATCCGGCAATTATGAATAAAAAATTAATAAACAGCGAATTCGAAGCAATTTGGATAGCGATTATGAATAGAGAGGAAGACTACCCCTTCATGAACTTTCTCCCAACACCAACATCAACTTCTTTAGGCATTTCATGACTCAAGGAAAAGACTTACAGAGAAAAATCCGTATTCTTTTCAATCGGTGGGGAAAAATACTTTGGCGCATCCCGATCGAGTATGGATTTCTTTCGAAATACAGTCCTTGTAAGTATCGAACTAATCAAGGAATTTGAACTCTCTCCCCGCTATACGGCGTTACCCTTCACTCTATTCCGGAAGTTCGTATTTACCCACTCTGCCGTGAACCGGCGAGGGATTAAGAATAAGCATGGCAGAAAACCTGTTAGAGGTCAAAGGACTTAAAAAATATTTCCCGATCAAGCGAGGCGTATTTTCAAAAACGGTCGGCTACGTCAAGGCCGTCGATGACGTCTCGTTTTCGATCAAGCGTGGCGAGACACTCGGCCTGGTCGGCGAGTCGGGATGTGGTAAGACGACCACGGGCCGCGCGATTCTGCGGCTCATCGAGCCGACGGCAGGATCGATCAAGTTCGAAGGCGAGGAAGTCACGAAAATGTCCGGGCATCGGCTGCGTGAGATGCGGCGCAACATGCAGATCATTTTTCAGGACCCGTATAGCTCGCTCAATCCGCGCATTACGGTTGGCGGAATGCTCTCGGAAATCCTGAAAGTCCACGGCCTTCGCAAAACAGACGCGGAGGTCAAGGACCGTGTCAATGAATTGCTGGAGATTGTCGGCTTAAGTCCGCTTCACGCTCGCCGGTACCCGCATGAGTTCTCCGGTGGTCAGCGTCAGCGTATTGGAATCGCGCGGGCTCTTTCCGTCGAACCAAAGTTTATCGTGTGCGACGAGCCGGTTTCCGCGCTCGATGTTTCCATTCAATCGCAAGTGCTCAATCTGCTGATGGACTTGCAGCAGCAGTTTAGCCTGACCTATCTCTTTATCGCTCACGATCTTTCGGTCGTTAAGCATATCTCGGACCGCGTGGCTGTGATGTATTTAGGTGAGATCGTCGAGATTACGGACTACAAGTCACTCTATGCCGATCCGAAAGCCCCCTACACCGAAGCGTTACTTTCGGCGGTGCCCGTCGCGAACCCACGCGGTAAGCGCGCCCGCATCGTGCTTACGGGCGATGTGCCTTCGCCGGCGAATGTGCCGAGTGGCTGTTACTTCCATCCACGCTGCCCGAAAGTGATGCCCGAATGCTCGAACGTGCATCCCATCCTCGATGAACATTCCTCCGGTCACTCCGTCCGCTGCCTGATTTATCCCGAGAGTTGGCCAAACGGAGAGCAAATTCCTCAACGGATTTCCAGTGGTGCACAAGAAGCT
>DASZLH010000131.1:0-7616 GCA_035552495.1 Kapaibacterium sp. (SeqCode)
GTAAACGATATGAAATTAATCAGCGCGGTGATGATGACCATGATATTCGTAATAATGCCGATGGCCTGAAAAAAGACATCGAGCGCGCGGCCGCTTACGATGATCGTATCGCCGGGGACGAGCAGCGGGTTCTGCGAGAGATCGCCGTTATCGCGGTAGGCTTCGAGGTTATAGGTCTCGACCCGTTTTTCGGCCGCGGTATCGGCATGGACGATTCGAATATCGACCAGGCGCGCTTGCGCTGTCGGCCCGCCAGCGAAACTCAGCAGTTCTACGAGTGAGGTCGAACCGGGTACGCGGTAATGTCCGGGAGCATTCACAAATCCCCATAGGTTGACATCGATCTGCACTTCGCCGCCGCGGTAGACGCTGAAGATCGGCATGTTTGGTGAGGATGGCTGTAGCGGCTGGCTGCCACCAATGCCGGTACCCTCCGGCTGAGCCGGAGTACGCTGGGCCAGGGCCGTCGAAGCGCCGGCAAATGTTAGTACGAGAATAGAAACAAAGAAAATTCTTTTCATTCCGAGCGAGATTCTCTTACGAAAATACGCAAACTGTAGCGGATCACGGTGAGACGTAGAACGTCATCCACGGCGAAGATGAGCCGCCATACGGAATAACGCGCTTTACTCTCCATTGATATTGGCCTCCGGCTACCAGCGGAACTGCCGTAGAAGGATACTCCACCGTCAGCGTATTTTGAAAATCCTGATCGATACCTGACCATACATATTGCTGAACGTCGATCCTCTTTACAATAATCTGGAATGTTCCGCCATCCTCCGGGTCTTGCCATCTAAATTTCAGACCGGTCGGTGGTGGCGAAACAAAACCGCTGGGGTCCAGCAACTGTACTCTGTTCGTATAATGAAACGATGTACTGAGATCGATATGCGTCGGCTTACTGTAGGTCACTTTATTCGTTGGCGAGCGATAGTATGCAATGAGTTGGTAATAGTAGGTCGCGCCGGGTACGATGTTAAACGTATCTCGACATATCGTTGGCAATGGTTCGATCAATTGATTGGTGCTCTCGAACTGGGCCACCGTCGCGCGGCTGGAATCGAGTAGCAGCCCGTCTGTACCGACGGTCGAATCGGTCGAGCGATAAAGAATATATCCGCTGGTATTGTTCGTCGTATCCGATTTCCATTCGATATAGATCACGTCGATCCCCGCATCCACTCCAGCGTAAATCCGTCCATCGGCGGGATTCGGCGCCATCGTCGAATCGGTAAACGATGGCTGCGGCGGCACAATCACCGGCTCCGGGCTGGTGCTGCAACCTGTGCCAAAAACGGCAAGGATATGAAGAAGAGGATAGAGAAAAAAAATGCTCGGGTATCGGGTATCGGGTTTCGGATTTCGAAAATGTAGATTTTTCCACTTCCCGATACCCGAAACCCGGTACCCTATACGCGATAATTGTTCTGATTTCATTCCTGCGGTTTCGTTAGATTGTCGATATCGAATGAGAAGCTCAAACGATGTTCCGGTCCTAACGCATCGTTAATCGAGAGCGAATAATTCAAATCGATTTTTTTCTGCCAGTTAAACCCTGCTCCGGTCGCAAACAAGCCTCGGTTGACGCCGACACGCAGCGAGAGATTTTCTTCATACGTCATGTCGAGCCCAAAGCGGGGCTTTTCGGAAGCGCCGATCAGAAAATCGGAGGAAAATGTCGCGGTCGAATGCAGCACTGGAATAGGCTGCGCATACGCGACGCCGCCATTGAACGCCATTGGAATGGTCTGCGTGCTCTGGGTGCTCCAATTGAGCCGCGTGCCTGCAATGTCCGTCACGGTTGCTCCAAACGAAATTTTACCCAGGACGGGCATCTGCAAAAATTCCGCCATCGAAAACCGGACCATTGCGCCCGCGTCGATTCCAATACCGGAAGCAGAACCGAAGCTTCCAATGCCCTGATGAATGATCTTAAAATTAATACCGATCGGCACTTCGAGTTTTTGTTTATAATAGAGCCAGCCCCAGTCGATCGTGAATTTATTATCGCGCGCGATACTCAGTACAAATGCATCTTCATTATCGCTGAAATAATCGGGAGCGCCGCCAAATATTTCGCGGACCATTTGCTGCCGCTCGTCCGTCACGCTGATATTCGTGAGGTCCGGTGTATGGAGAAGATCGCCAACGGAGAGCCGGACCCAGTTCGCGGCGAGTGTTAAGTTCGCCATCGGAAACGTAAACCCCAGCTGCCAGAAATTAGCGAGTGAACTACCCGGTAACCCATATTCCGAGGAATACATGAACCCGGCAAGTTTATCGGGTACGAGCGAAACGCCCGCTGCATTCCAATGAAACGCCGATTCGTCGTCGGCGATAGCCGTGAATGCGCCGCCCATCGAGAGCGCGCGCGAGCCGACCGGAATCTGAAGAAATTCTCCGGCATACTTTACGTCCTGCGCAGCGGCCGTGGAAGGATGAAGGATGAGGGATGAAGTATGAAGGATCGAAAGAAAAAGAAGAATTCTTAATAGACTGTTTCGAAAATTATCAAAAGAACGATGAAGCAGTCCTGTTGTTGCAGGCCGATTTTCTCGGTATGTTCCTCTTGAAATAATCTTATTCTTCATTCTTCATTCTTCATTCTTCATTCTTACCGTAGTCTTGCAAATTTGCCGGTGAGTTGTCGGTTCGCACCGTTCGTGTTTACTTCCAGCCGATAAAAATATGCGCCGTTCGCTACTTCATTACCGCCATCGTCGCGGCCATCCCACCATACTTCGTGATACCCTAAACTCGTCGGCACGCCGGTCCCTCCTTTGAGGAATCCAAAGGTTCGCGTAGGATCGTCCGATGGATAATTCAGTGTCCGAATACGGCGGCCACTTACAGTAAAAATATCGAGACTCACCGATTCGGCAAACGCAATCCCACGAATTTCATACGCGATAAACATGTAGTCTTTAGTGAATGGATTGGGATACGATCCCAGAAGTCCGATGCTGAATTCATTCGAAACGTGAACGTCGAGTTCTTTCGGCGGTGCATTCGTTCGTCCATCGTTGTCCGTCGATTGGATCGTTATCTTATGATTACCGTCCGTAAGCGATGGCTCCATCCGGAGATTGATCGTCGTGGTCGTCCGCCCCGAATCGAGAATGACAAATTCATTCTGGGCGAGCTGTCGATTATCGATCCGAACGACCGTTTTACCGGGCGTTACATCGATTCCATCTGCGTCCTGAATGACCGCATGAATATGTGGCTGCGGCGGCACTTCCCCATTGTTCGAAAAGACCTGCCCTTCGACGGTCATATCGACAATAGGGGGAATACGATCGGTATTATAGGCTGCCGCGAACGTGCCGAGGTTAGTGATCGTGGCCGTCACTTTGTCTGGCGATGGCCGAGTAGTTGCCAGTATGGTCCAGAGTTTTGTACGGTCATCCTGACGGTAAATATAAAGACTGTCTTTGATATGGGCTTTATACGTTGTATCGGCAGTGTCGAGCGAAAGGGTAAGCATGCCGGCGACCGATAACGGTATCGCGCCCAGCGAATCACTGACAATGCGAATGCTGGAATACGGCCGGCTTTTATCGGTAAGGAGTCGAATGAAATGAATATCGGGCTGACCCGTCTGTAGCGCATCGTATCGGCGGTCCAGCCGAATAACATCCGATGCAATATTTCCTTCTGCGCTCGCCGGAAGCCCCATAACTACTTCCCCGCCGCTTAACGGCACCGCATCGTAGTTTATCCCATCGAGCGTAGTCCCGATGGAACGTTGATATGCGATCGCTCCACGCGGCATTGCGAGCGGCGTTGTCGTATCGTTTGCAATCGTGCTATCGCGTAAGTTCAGCGGCGACGTTCCGGCGTCGGGACTAACCGCAAGCATGTAAATTGCCGAGTCCATCGTGGCCGCCTGCACCGGAATAGTTACCAGCGTAGTTCCATGTGGCGCCAACCCAGTAATGGCCTGACTGCCTACTATTTGTAATACGCCGGAATGAGCATCGAGGAGCGATGCTGTGATAGAATTTAATTGCGAAGCTCCCCAATTATAAACTGCTTCATTCCACACCAGCCCATTTTTTGTCGAGGCATATTTTCCGCTCAGTGCGCGATGGTTGAAATCTTTGAAAGCAGCGGGATCGGATGCAGCACCGACAATAATCGTGGCCGAGTCCGATGTTAATATTTCGGAAGATGTCGTGAGCGTCACGCTACCTATTACTTTATCCCCGCCATTCAGTTGGCTGGAGCTAAGCGTCGCATGATAGCGATCTGCATTCAGCGACATTGGTTGCTCAATCGTTCGCTCGGTTACTGTCCCACCTGCATTCTGCGAATAGATATTGAAATTCGCCACCACACTCGTAATACTCTGTGGCGATTGGACCGCGGCGCTGAAATCGAGCGAGGAGTTAACCGGCAGCGGTCTCGGTTCGAAATCAAGCTCCGACATGCGTGATGTGGTGATGGTCACGTCTTCGGAAGTCGCGGCGTAGCGGCTATCGGTGGCATCGGATGCTGTGACTCGATATGACCCATACGCAAGTCCGCCACTCGGAATATTGTCAGCTATAGAGAACGTCCCATTCGTTATCGGCACATTCGCGATCACATGCGGCGGCGCGAGCGGGCTGTGCAGTTCGTTCACCAACCCGATCGTAGCATGACCGGTTGCGATCGTAGTTGTCCCCGTTAGTTGCTCGGTCCCTCCGGGTTGCAGCAATCGGCTTCCCAGCGTAAGTGATACGTGGTCCGAAGGCACCAGCGGCGCTGCGAGCGGATCGCCCAGGAAATGATAGCCATACATGAGCGTCGGCGGAATCAGATCGCCAGGGTTCGTCTCGAGCAAAAATTGAATTTTACCATCGAGCATTCGTTCGGCGATCGATCCCCCTACGGAATCGTAAAGATACGGAAGTATGGCCATAGCCATGTGCTCATCGTTCTGCTCCCAACCAAAACTTGTCGTGCCAAAGCACGCAACGGATCCGGCATTAGGTGTATTGATAAAACCATTGAGAATTCCAAGATCTCCATCGAATCCGGCGGTAAAACATGTCATGCTCATGATAACCGGATAATGCCCTTGGTTGTGGAAGCGGGGAATATCGAAATTCGCAAGTACCGGTCTTCCTACACTATCGAGCGGGTCATCCCAGATTGCATTTCCACCGTGACCGAAATATGCAATATATCCGAGACCGGCATTTACATTATCGACGAGCGTTTGGTCGGTGCCAAAATAAGGAGAGTTGCGCTTAATCGACTGCCTAAGGACCGATACACGGCTCGGAAGTGAACGCAGGAGCAGACCATCGATATCGGAATCGAAGGCGCCGCCTGCACCAATAAAGAGAGCAAGATTTTTCCATGCGCCCGGCGAAGACCGATCGGCTTCGAACTCTTTCAGTTTTGCGATGTAGGCCGCATCGTCCGCAATGGTTGTGGTAGCGATACGTCCGACAATCAGATCGGGAATGAGATCGTCTCCATCGACCATGCCATACCATACATCTCCGGTGACCGGACCTTCCAGATAGGCTTGAATATACGGCGCTGGCACCTGGTCCGGCGGCGTATAGGCCTGCGGGTCGTCCGTTCCATAGTGGGTGACTCCGACGAGTAATACATATTTCGGAGGGTCCTGCCAATTATGGTACGCATAATCGAGAAATGCCTTGATCGCATTCGGAGACCGCGAACCATAATGAAATTCATCGTAGATATTGGCGACATCCACGATCTTCCCCGTGATATGATTATTGGCTGTCCGGTAATCGAGCAAATCTTGCAAGGGGACGCGCTGAAGTTTGGGGTTACCCTTTACTAAATGATCCCGATTGGTGATAATTAAGTACTCACCCGAATTATTATTCGCATGAAGTCCCGCAAAATCATCGACGGCATAGCGGTATGGTTTTAATTTATTGGAATCGACGACCGCAATAAACTCATCGGCGCTGCTCGCAACATCCAGTTGAAAAATTGCCTTCGTGCTTCGAAGTTGATTGGGGTTCGACGTAATGACCACATTCGAAATTATCGAGACGCCTTTACGATAGATCGAAATATCGGTGCGGCTAAAATTTTGCAGTGTGAATTGGTACAACCCATTACCGCTGCCGGCGGGCGCATGAAAGGTAATGGCGTCCTGATAGGCATAGTACATGCGGTCGTAGCCGATCTCGATCCAATTGACCCCGAACCGGCAACCGGACACATCCGTCTGTTTGCGTTGCGCAAAGTTGATCGTAACCGGCGGGATTCCGCCGGAGGAATCGGCCGGATTGACGCCAAGCAGTTCTGCGGATGGAATAGCCGAAGCTAGTTGGGAGGCGGTATCGGTCGAAAGAAATTTCATTACTTGACTGTCCCACGTTCCATGCAAAACATCCTTTCCATTGATCGAGACCCAGGCATCGTCTTCGTTAGGGACATTCGGCAATTCGATGCCTTTCGCATCGGTCGAACCGGGATCGAAATGCGAAATACCATGCAGCGCCACACGAATGGAGACCGGCCGGTTATTCCGCACGTCCGGAAATGGGACGACGGTTTGCATGGAATAATTTTGCGTGTAGCCCTGGCCGCCCGTCGAGAGGATCGCCATGAATACGTGATCGCGAAGATCGGAGCGCTGGTCGAGGTCCGAGATATCGAGGTCATCGAACTGGAGGTCTTGCTCGATATGGAGTTTGGTAAAAAACGAGCTGTCCTTTAAATCGATGTATTTGCTTTTATCGGCCTCTCGAATTTCACCCGATTCTTCGACGATACGCTTGATCCCGCCCGCAGGGATCGGAGCATTATGGCTCCCCCAAACGAGATAATAGATATTATCTTTGGTATCGGGATCGTAATAAAAATCGCCATACGTCCCCGGCCCCTGATAGTGCTCTTCTTCGCCGTAAAATTCGAAATAATCGTTAGGATCGAAGTGGCCGTCCTGATGATCGAAAACATAGACCGGCACTTGTTGCCCCTTATTGATAATGCGGAGCGTGGTTGGGTCGATCTTCGAGGGGTCGATCCCAAAGTTTTTGCAGTCCGCAAAAGTGATATGGAAAATGCCGCTTTGCCGGATGTACATGCGATAGACCTTGCCATCATCCGACTGAATGCCCGGAAGCTGCACCACATCAGAATCGGACTGGACACTCATCTGCTTTTTCAAACCAGCCGAATTGGCTGTGCTTGCAGCAAGCCGCGTTTTAAATGTGCTCGCGCTAACTCGAAACGGCTCCTGCATATCGGTTATCGGAGCCGAGGAAAATCCCGATGGATCGGTTATTCTTAGGATGATCTTTTTAGCATAGCGGATGGAGTTCGAGGCGATCTCGTCGAGCACGCCAATTTCCAACCGTGAAATATCGGCCGCGTGCATTTTACCTATATACCGGAGCGCGGAAAATCCAATTCCATGATGGGCCGTCTGCACATTCATCGGGCGCATTGCAACTGGCCCTGGCTTGCCGTTACTTGCCACATCGCGGATCGCATTTGCACGAGCAAGTACTCCGGTTAGAGAGAGAATCGCATCTTCCTTCGATATGATGCTTACCGTCGCCTGACGGGACGCGCGAATGGGAATGGCAATCCCGGCAAATGGGTCGCCATTTTGTAGCTGCTTTGCA